>JAKLDS010000076.1 GCA_022703375.1 Deltaproteobacteria bacterium
CATTAACGGGCAGGCGGCGGAGCTGCTCAAGGCCGGCTGCCGCGGTTTCATCCAGAAACCTTATAACATGAAGGCGCTCGCCGCCAGATTGAAAAATATCCTGGAATAAGCAATATCCGTAAACAATTAAAATTGAAGGATGGAAAAACTATGAATATCAACGAAATGTTTTCACTGCAGGGGAAAGTTGCTCTGGTAACGGGCGGCGGCCGCGGTATCGGCAAATTTATTGCAACAGGCCTCGCCGAAGCAGGAGCCGACGTAATTTTGGCATCACGAAAAATCAAGAATCTGGAAATAACGTCAGCACAGCTGGAAAAAGATTATTCCATCCGTGCCCTGCCTGTCGCCTGCGATTTAACCCAGGAAGAAGACATTGCCGCAATGCTCGCCGCGGCACAGAAAATATTCCCCCGGATTGACATTCTGGTTAATAATGCCGGAGCCACCTGGGGAGCGGCAACGCTGGAATTCCCGCTGGAAAAATGGGACCAGCTTTTCCGCGTCAATGTCCGCGGTGTCTGGATTTTAACCCAGAAAGTCGCCCGCCTGATGAAAGAGCAGGGCGGCGGCAATATCATCAATATTTCTTCCGTTATGGCTTTTCGCGGCTCGCCGGAAAAAACCCATCCGGCAATTCCCTATAATTCCACCAAAGCCGCGATCAATTTGCTCACCATTAATCTGGCGGTAAAGCTCGCTCCTTATAATATTCGCGTCAACGCCATTGCTCCGGGCTGGTTCCGGACCGATATGATGTCTTATATAGAAAAACCGGAATTAAAAAATGATCTTGAGAGACTGCTTGATACCATTCCCCTGCGGCGGATGGGCGATATGGATGACATGAAGGGAGCGGCGGTCTTTCTGGCTTCCGCCGCGTCGGCTTATATGACCGGCCATGTGCTCGTTTGCGACGGGGGAATGCTTGCCCGATAAAAAAGCCCCGACCATTATTAAAGATCGGGGCTTGCTTCACAAGTCAATGCTTTAGAATTTCACCTTGGGAGCATCCTTGGCCTCCTTGGGCGCTTCAAAATAAGGGGATTCCTTAAAATTAAACATGCCGGCAATTAAATTGGCGGGAAATGTTCTTACCGCTTCATTATAAACTTTAACCGTTTCGTTGTATCTCATTCGTTCCACGGCAATGCGATTTTCCGTGCCGGCCAGTTCATCCTGTAATTGTAAGAAATTCTGATTCGATTTTAAATCAGGATATTTTTCCACCACCAGCAGCAGGCGGCTCAAAGCGCCGGAGAGTTCGTTGTTGGCGGCAATTTTAGCGGGAACATTCCCGGCGCCTCCTACTTTAGCGCGCGCATTGGTTACTTCCACCAGGACATCCTTTTCCTGTTTGGCGTAGCCCTTGACTGTTTCCACGAGATTGGGAATCAGGTCATAGCGGCGCTGCAGTTGATTTTCCACCTGCGACCAGGCCGCCTTGATTGCCACATCCATTTTGACAAACTTATTGTAGTTGCCCGCAAACAATGAGTACAGCGCAATCCCGACAAAAAGCACCACTACGATTACGATTATTAAATTTCTCTTTCCTGAATCCATTTTTAACCTCCTGTTATTTGTGCCCTGAATCTACAGAGCATCAACTATATTGCAAATGTTTTCTACTTCCCGAACATACTTGCCGAAAATTTCTTCCACTTCTTTGCGCGAAAATTTATCCACGCCTTCTTTAATGCTGGCACAGTTGCTGAAGGCTTCTGTATCAACGGCAAAAACAGCAGTCACTTCTTTAATTGTTTCCCGCCGCCCCTGCGGCGCCGAGCCTTTTTTCAGATAAAGCAACGCATTGAAAATCGAGATGAACGCCGTGAAGGAAGCGCTGATTAATTTCCTTAATTTCCGGCCGTTGCCTTCCGCTTCCAGATAGCCCTGACGCAAATGAATCAGTTTGCCCCGCAGCTCCCGCTCGATTTGCAGCCGCAAATTATCGTGCTGAAATTCCAGTTTTTCCAGAACATTTTCGCCGTAAATTAGGATGTGGCTGTTTTTCATATTCAAAAATTCTATCGGATAGGAATCCAGTGAAACAGCAATGAATTTTTTCGTCAGAACCAGCGGCACGGCAACACGTCTTTTTTTCCACTGACTTATCAGCGAAAAAGCCTGGGGAAGTTTATCCATACCAGCCGGCGTTAGGACCACCAGCAAATTGATGTCCGATTTGCCCTTGATATATAAACCGCCCGCAGCGCTGCCGTAAATTATTAATGATACCAGTTCTCCGGCAAAAACACGCAGGTAATCCTGAATCAGTGGAACAAAAATTTCTTCCGGGCTATCCGGTATTCTGCTCATACAGCCACTCCTTTGATTAAAAACTGCGATCCGAACCACCACCACCGCTGCCGCCGCCGCCGAACCCGCCGAATCCGCCGAATCCGCCCGTGCCTCCCCTTCCGCCGCTGCCGCTCAGCAGCATCAGAAGTATCCAGGGCAGCATCGCCCGCCCCGTTTTGGTGCCTAACAGCACGGCGGCGATTATCAAAAAAAATATTATGCCGAAAACGCTGACGCCTTTTTTCTCCGCCCGGGCTTTTGTCCGGTAGGGCGAAGCCGCGCCGGTCAGCTGCACGCCGGCATCGTTGGCGATATAAGCCGAGCAGGCATAAACTGCGTTATAAAGCCCTTTGCCGTAATCACCGGCCCGAAGTGCGGGTATCACATATTTATCGAGGATTTCCCCTGTCCGGCCGTCGGGCAATATTCCTTCCACACCGTAACCGGTTTCAATGCGAATTCTGCGTTCCTTAACAGCCAGGAAAATCAGGACTCCTTTGTCTTCTCCCTTTTTTCCAATACCCCAGGCCTGATACAAACCATTGGCGTACATCCGGTAGTCTTCGTTTTCACCAATCTCCTTAACCGTAGCCACAACAACTGCCGTTCCTGTTTTTTCCAGCACCTCCCGCGCCAGAGCCTCCATGCGGGCGGCATTTTGCGCATCCAGCACATTGGCAAAATCATTAACCGCCGTATTTCCCCGCCGGGGATATTTATCAG
The DNA here is from genome assembly GCA_022703375.1 of Deltaproteobacteria bacterium. Taxonomy (GTDB): domain Bacteria; phylum Desulfobacterota; class Syntrophia; order Syntrophales; family Smithellaceae; genus JAKLDS01. Next base: position 3,028 of record JAKLDS010000076.1, read on the forward strand.
CAGCGCAAACAGGACAAAGCACAGCACCGACAAAAATGATCATCAGTATTGCGCTAATTAATATATTGTATTTACAGCGAATTTTTATATAATCCCTCACAAGGCTCCATCTGGCATAAGGCAATTGTGCCGGAATATCGCCCAAAGCAACATATCTGTCAAGCTGTAAAAAAGTTTCCTATTACAGGTCTTTTGATAAAAACAATCATTGCAAACAGCCGAATGATGAATAAATTATTATTAAACGATAAAACTAAAGGAGGCCGTTATGTTTACACCTAAAAAAATTTTAGTGCCGATTGATTTTTCCGTGTATGCAGATAACGCGTTAAAACAGGCAATAGGCATCGCCAAACAGCATAAAGCGGTAATTTATCTATTGCATGTAATTGACGAGGGCTTTCATAAAACCGGGGTGGATTTCAGCCTTGACGAAGCAATCATGCAGAAAATCGCCGAAGAAAGGCTAAGCAGGGCGAAGGAGAAACTGGAGGCTGAAGTAACGGGCATCAATGAAGAACATGACGGTATAAAAATCGTTTATGACGTCAGAAGCGGAATTCCCTATGAAGAAATTATCAAAGAGCAGCAGGAAAAAGACATTGATCTGGTTGTTATTGCCTCGCACGGAAAAACCGGTATTATGGAAAACATGCTGGGCAGCGTAGTTGCAAAAGTACTCAAACGAGTAAAATGTCAGGTGTTATTGGTTAAAAACTGAGGCGGCTTACTGCAGCGACAATCTTCCTCCTCTCCGCTTAAATGCCGTTGCCGTAAAACATCTGCTAAAGCGGAGGAACTCTGCCCGGGACCGGCTTTGTCCCGGGCTCTGCTGTTTGGCAAACAGAAATAAATATTGCTTTCTGCCGGATTCTGAAAATTCTGCCATATTTGGTTCACTGCGGAAGTATGATATGCAAAAGCAATGAAACCGCAAATAATTTTGATTCATCCGCCGGTCAGCAAACCATCCGAGCCGCCCGCGGGAATTGCGCGCCTGGCCTCCTGCCTGCGCGCCAACAGTATCTCTTATCAGGTGATTGACGCCAATCGGGAAGGCCTGCTATATCTACTCGGCAATGCTGCCAGTAGCGAAAATAGCGGACGCTGGACGAGGCGTGCCCATGCTCACCGGGAGGAAAATCTCGCCGCCTTGCGGCATAATTATCTTTACGGCAATATCAGCCGCTATGGACGGGCGGTTGCAGATTTAAACCAGCTTTTACGGCTGGCCGGTTCCCCTTACAGTGCAGAAATTTCGCTGGCTGATTACCAGACTGCCGAGTTAAATCCCGTCCGCAGCACCGATCTGCTGCAGAGCGCCGCGGCACCGGAAAAAAATCCTTTTTATCGCTATTTTCAGGAGAGATTGACGGCCGCGCTCGCGGAAACTCCCGCTTACTGCGGTTTTTCCGTCAACTATCTGAGCCAGGCGATTTGCGCCTTCGCCATGATTGGTTTTGTCAAAAAACAGAATCCCCGCCAGAAAATTATTCTGGGAGGCTCACTTATCACCTCGTGGCTGAAAACAGGCAGGCGCCGGGATATTTTTAGCGGACTGGTTGACGACATGGTGGAGGGGCCGGGTGAAGAGTTCCTGCTGGCTTTGCTGGGTAAAACTGACGGCGGGAATAAAGCCGCTCTGAACTATGATGACTTTGCTTATGACGAATATCTGACGCCGGGCAGAATTATTCCTTACAGCGCCGCCTCCGGCTGCTACTGGCATGGCTGTTCCTTCTGCCCCGAAACAGCCGAAGGAAATCAATATAGAGCAGAGCCGGCAACGGCCGCCGTGGCCGAATTGCAGCGGCTTAACAAGGAAATAAACCCTGTTCTCATTCACATTCTGGACAGCGCCCTCAGCCCTGCTCTGCTGCTGGCGCTGGCGAAGCAGCCACCGGGAGCTCCCTGGTATGGTTTTGCGCGCGTCACGCCGCAATTGACAGATCCTGACTTCTGCCTGGCCCTGCGGAAAAGCGGTTGCGTCATGCTCAAACTGGGCATTGAATCCGGCGATCAAAACGTACTTGATGCCCTCCGGAAGGGAATTAAACTGTCCGATGCGGCCGCCGCACTCCGGACACTTAAGCAGTCGGGTATCGCTGCTTATGTTTACCTGCTTTTGGGAACACCGCCCGAGGATGAAGCAAGCGCATTTATGACCCGGGATTTTATTTTAAAGCACGCCGGATACATTGATTTTTTGAATCTGGCGATTTTCAATCTGCCGATTTTAAGCGCAGAAGCGCCGGCTCTGGCCACCCGTAGTTTTTACAAAGGAGATTTGTCCCTTTATTCCGGCTTCCGGCATCCCCTGGGCTGGGAGCGCAGCAAAGTCAGAGCCTTTCTCGAGAAAACATTGAAGAAGAATCCGACCGTAGCGGCAATTCTGCAAAGAACACCTCCTTGCTTCACCTCTAACCACGCACCGTTTTTCGTCCTGAATAAGGCTATTGAAATATAATGTTCAATATGCAATATAATAGTCAAATCCAAGACAAAGCAAGTCAGGCAAATTAATATTCCTGATTTGTCAGCGGAATATCGAGGAGGGGAGAAATGAGCCAGAAACACGTTGCCCGGCAGTTAATCACATTCCAAAAAAACGCTTTTGATAATAATTACTATGCCATGAAGGCCTTGTATGAAAGAACGGAAAAGGTCTTGGACCAGTTTTGGGAACTATCGCCGATGTTTCCCGAGCAGGGGAAAAAGGTAATTTCGGAATGGCTGCATTCTTATAAAAAAGGCTGTGACGATTTTAAGAAAGTTATGGACGATAAATTTGCCAGTCTGGAAGAATATTTTAAAAAGCCCGATTAATTAATTTATCTTCCCGTCAACTTTGTCATGCACTGAAATCTGTCAAAAATATTTTGTCGGGTCGGCAATTCCCGCTTCCTGAAATCCTTTTTTCCGCAGCAGACAACTATCGCAGGAGCCGCAGGCGCGGCCGTCCGATTCCGGATCGTAACAACTGTGCGTCAGCCCGTAATCAACACCCAGCGCCATGCCGGTTTTGATAATTTCCGCCTTGGTCATATTGATCAGAGGAACCATAATACTGATTTTTATCTTGCCTTCCACAGCTGCCTTAATCGCCAGATTGGCCATCCGCTCATAAGCGGCGATATATTCGGGACGGCAGTCCGGATAGCCGCTGTAATCAATGGCGTTGACACCGATGAAAATATTACCCGTATTCAAGACTTCGGCAAAAGCCAGCGCGTAGGAAAGAAAAATCGTATTGCGCGCCGGAACATAGGTGACGGGAATACCTTTGCTCATCTCTTCCAGGCTGCGGCTTTTCGGTACGGCAATTTCGCCGGTCAGGGCCGAACCGCCGAAAGAGTGTTCATCAATTGTTGTTATCAGATGCCTCTGCAAGCCCATTAACCGCCCGATTTTCCGGGCAGCCGCTATTTCCACAATATGCCTCTGACCGTAGCGGAAACTCAAACCGTAAGTTTCGTAGCCTTCTTTCCGGGCGATTGCCAGTATTGTTGTCGAATCAATGCCGCCGCTTAACAGCACAACGGCTCTGTTATCTGCGCGCTTGTTCAAATCAGACGCCTCTTCTTTCCGGCTGCCAGATAATTTTATGCAGTTGCAATTGCAGCCTGACGTTTAAGTTGTTTTCCAATATCCAGCCGGCCAGGATTTGCGGAGACAGGCTGCCGGAAACCGGTGCAAAATTAATTTTATGGCGGGACGCCCGGACAGCAATTTCCCGGGCGAAAGCGAAGTCCTCCTGATTGGCGATAACAAATTTCAACTCGTCGCCGGCGGTCAGCCTTTCAATATTTGCCAAATCGTTCTTTCCGGCCATACCGCTGGATGGGCATTTAATATCAACTATCCTGTGGCAGCGGCTATCCACCAGATTGATGTTCAGCGAGCCGTTTGTTTCCATTAATACCGTGTAGCCTGCCGCAAGCAGGCGGGAAACCAGCGCGGGTGTTTCTTCCTGCAACAGGGGTTCGCCGCCTGTGATTTCCACCCGCAGGCAATCATAGGCTTTAATTTGCGGCAAAATGCCCTCGATAGTTGTTTTTTCACCTTCATCGTAGGCATATCTGGTATCACAGTAAGAGCAACGCAGATTGCAGCCGGTCAACCGGATAAAAATAAAAGGCAGCCCCGCCCAGGAAGACTCCCCCTGAATGCTGTAAAATATTTCGTTGACCTGAAGCGGCATTGATTATTCCCGATAGGAAGCCCAAGCGTTTTTACTTTCCGCAACATTCACACGGCAGACTTTGAGGTTTTCCTGATTCAGGCGGCCTGATAATTCCTGAAATAAATAGCGGGCGATATTTTCCGATGTGGGATTCATCAGGCGAAATTGCGGCAGGTCATTCAAATAGTGATGATCAAATTCTGTAATTATTTTTCCCATCACCTTTTTCACTTCACGGAAATCAACGGCAATGCCGATTTCGTTGAGCCTGCTGCTCTGCAGTTTAACTTCCACCTTCCAGTTATGACCATGCACCCGCGCACAATTTCCGGGATAGCCGACTATGCAATGCGCCGCCGAGAAATCAGTTTCTACGCATATTTCGTAAAGTCCATTCATGGTTTGTTTCCGTTAATTGATAATTTTCAGTATCTGCGGTTCTTTTCTTTCCAGCGGGGCTGGTATAACCTTAGGATAACCCAGAATAATCGGCGCGACAATCCGGTAATTATCGGGCAGGCCGATTGCTTTTTTTAGTTCCGGATCTCTGATCAGCGTTCCGAAGCCAATCCAGCAGGTGCCCAGACCGTCGCGCGCGGCGGCAAACATCAGATAGCTGACAGCCAGCGCACAATCCACATCCAGCGAACGCAAATCTTTTGCTCCGGCAACATAAATAAGGCAGGGAGCGTTGTAAAACACATTAAACTTTTCATCGCTGAGCAGGGCTTTGTATTCCTTGCTTAAAGCAGCCGGATTTTTTGCCGCATCAGAGAGAATATTATTTTTACTCTCATCGGAAAGCCTTTTCATCATTTCCCTGTTTTTTATAATAATGAAGCGGCAGGGCTGGCCGTTGCTGGCCGAAGGCGCCAGACAGGAATCCCGGATAATTTTCTGTATCACAGCCAGCGGAACATCCTTTTCCTGAAAATCACGGATTGATCTTCTGTTTTGCACCATCTCCTGAAACGTCATCATAATGTCTTCTCCTTGCTTTACCGGACGGGAAAGCAACATTTTTTACCGGCAAAGCCTACATGATTTTACCGGCAATTACAAGACGGGAGAGTTTCAACAAAATTGCGGGGTTTTAAACAGATGCCCGTTGCGCCTGGCTTGGGGGGTGATTTTTTAAGGTGTCATTAATCCCGCTACGCTACGTCCGGCATTCGCCGGACTCTGCTTCGGGGATAATTCGACTAACGAATTCCACCGCGCTGCGCTTGTGTAATTCGAGTCTCATTAAAAATCCCGTTAGAAATCTATGTTGGGGTGGGGGAGATGATTTCTAACGGGATAAACAGACCATGATTTATGTAGTGACGGGAGAGCGGCTAAACTTCCTTTCTTTTTTTCCAGGCTTCCTGATACAATCTCGCGACACAGAGGAAAATCGCCAGAAAGAATAAACCCAGCATAAAGTTCGGGGCTGTTCCCAGGATTCCGTCCAGCAGGTGTCCGATATAGAGGAACAGGAAGGAAGCTATCACCATCGCGAATCCCCAGGCGGAAAGCATCAGTATCGAACTAAAGCTGTTGAACCGGGCCTGTTGTGTCTTGTGGGTTATTAACATGATTCTTTCCTCCCTTCCTTTCACCAAGTTGCCTTTCCTGCGGCTACCTTTGTTGGCTGTGTCGTCGTCTTCCTCAACGTATTTTCATATACACCTGCGGAGACTCCTCCTTGCCGCCTTGTTATCCTTTGGAATACAATTTGGTGTCATTTTTGTCTCCTCTAGCTGACGATGGTTTTTACGGCTTCAATCACGGGATTGGTGAAAAGAGCCATCAGTATCGTGTACAGAGCGAATGCGCCGACAACTTCTCCTAAATGCATCTTTTCGTATTTGCGTTTTAAAGAAACGATGATCAACCCGCCGACGATCAGGCAGCCCAGTTGAAAATAGGGGAAGTTAACTGCGCCGGCTGCTGCGTATTCGGCGAAACTGAAAGTTGCTGTTAAAAGGACAACCGCTACTGCTACCATCATTGTTCCTAATGTCTTTTTCATGATCTGTTACCTCCTTGAGTAAGTCTGTTTGGCTTTATTCTATTGGAAGTATCGTGCCAAAATCACGAAGGGAAACTATTATCTTCCTAACATATTGATTAATAACAGAAAACAAATATAAGGCGCGCCGGCAGACCTTATCATTGTAATGCCTTTCCCCCGCTTTTCTTCAATATTATGTTCAAAGCCGTTTAACGAAATGTGAAAAAA
>JAKLDS010000077.1 GCA_022703375.1 Deltaproteobacteria bacterium
AGATTACACAAAACTCAGGCATATCCAGGGGCGCGATGACCTTTGAAGGCTCGATAAAAGCAATGCGGGTTGAGTCATATTCCAGAATTGGAAATTTTTTGTTCATAAAACCTTGTTTAGCACAACGCAGAGGTAAGCCGGAGGTGCGTAGCACCGATCGGCTTTACTGACTTGTTGTGATTATTTATGTTTTTTATTTTTAACTGGTTTACCCGTACTTGGATTAATAAGGTGGATTGCGCCAATGTCTTGTTTTCTATTAAACTCATCATCAGGCATCATACTTCCTCTTGTGGAGCCACAATGGGGGCATTTACTTGTGTCTTTGGGGTCTGGTGAAACATGGTTGCAATTAAAACAATTAAAGTATGGAGACATATTTTATCCTTTCAAAATAAGGAGACATTATAATGCCAACATTTAAAGAGCTTACAAATGCTAATAACAAGTTTATGTTCAGAGGTAAAATTTATAAATTTTCTTCTTATATTCCCGTTCCATCAATCCACATGGTAAGCGAAGATGGAGAGATATTTTCATTTGGAGAGAATGCTCCTATTGCCGATGAATTTATTTTACTCACAACAGATTAATAAGTGGAAAATATTCCGCCATATCAGACCATATAGATGGAAAGAAATTCCACTTATTGTGATATTAAACTATAAAACATGGAAAAATAGCCAATCTATTTTCCACTTATTACCAATTTGCTTGTCATTTTCCACTTATTGCGATATTAAAGCGGCAAACATGGAAAACATTACAAACAAACCAAAATTCCGCCCCAATCAAAATCTTAAGTTAATGGACCAAGTCCGCGAGGTTCTTCGCTATCACCATTATTCGTATCGCACAGAGCAGACCTATTGTCAATGGATACTTCGTTATATCCACTACTTCGGAGGCAAAACCCATCCTAAACTTCTCGGGGCAAAGGATATCGAAAAGTTTCTCTCGTATCTCGCCACAGAAGGCAAAGTGACAGCTTCGACGCAACGGCAGGCGCTAAATGCCCTGGTTTTTCTCTACAAACACGTTCTGGATATTCAACTGGAAGATGAAATAACCCCGGCGCGAAGCAAACGGGTAGCAAGTCCGCCCACCGTTCTGACAAAAATCGAGGCTCAGAAGCTTCTTGCGGCCATGGAAGGCAAAACCGCCCTGATGGCAAAACTTCTTTACGGCGGCGGGCTGAGACTGATGGAATGCATCCGTCTGAGAGTTCAAGATATTGATTTTGGCCAGAATCTCATTTTCATCCGCGGCGGCAAGGGCGGAAAAGACCGGACGACCATCCTGCCCAAAAATCTGCGTGATGAACTGCAAAGGCAGGTTGAGGCTGTAAAAACTCTCCACCATAAAGATCTCGAGGAGGGCTTCGGAGAAGTTTATATTCCGGAAGCTTTGGCCAGAAAATACCCCAGGGCAGGGAAGGAAACAAGCTGGCAGTATGTCTTTCCCGCCAAAGAGAGATCACGCGACCCGCGTTCCGGGAAAGAAATGCGTCATCATGTTCTTGAATCCAACCTGCAAAAAGCGGTGAAGCAGGCCGCGCAACAGGCCGGAATTAATAAAAGGGTTGGCTGTCACACTTTGCGTCACAGTTTCGCCACTCATATGCTGGAGGGCGGGGTTAATATCCGCGTCCTGCAGGAACTGCTCGGCCACGCGGATGTCAAGACGACGGAAATATACACGCATGTCATGTCGCGGGATATCCGCAATCTGCAAAGCCCGCTGGATATGCTGATTAAAAAATAAAAAATCCACGAAAGGATAAGAATGAAGTTTAAATTAATCTATCCCAAATGGGAAAAACTCGAACGACAGACGGCATTTCAACTGCCGCCGCATGGTCCGGTGGTATTTGCCGCGGCGATTCCCGCGGATGTGGAAGTGGAATTCGTTGATGAAAATGTCCAGGAACTGAACCTTGATGATTCGCCCGATTTTGTCGGCATTTCCGTCATGCTGACTTCGGCCATCAAACGCGGCTGGGAAATAGCCGATTCCTACCGCGCCCGCGGCATCAAAGTTATCTTCGGCGGCATTGCGACAATGCTGCATGCCGAAGAAACCGCCCTCCACGCCGACGCCGTTTTCATCGGCGAGGCGGAAGGCAGGATGGAACAGGTATTTGCCGATTTTAAGGCGGGCAAATTGAAAAAGATTTATGATTACCATCAGAATTTCCCGCCGATTGAATCGGTGGGGACAGCCCGCCGCAGCATCCTTAACCGCGATTTATACAATTACCGCGGCGTCCAGATGGTTGATTTGGTGCATGCCTCGCGCGGCTGCCGTTTCAACTGCTATCCCTGCTGTGTGAGTTTTCTGGGCGGACGCCAGTTCCGTCCCCGCCCCTTCGATAAGGTAATCGCCGAAATGGCGAGCATTGACAACAACCGCCTTTTCATCGTGGACAATTCGCTCGCGCAGGATAAGAAATGGGAAATGGGCCTGTTTAAGGAAATGATTCCGCTGAAAAAGAAATGGTGCTGTCATCCCATAGAAAAAGATGATGAAGTCCTTGATTTAGCCGCGCAGGCCGGCGCCTGGTTTGTCTATCAGGCGATTTTTGACTCATCTGATTTTATCCGCGACCGCATAAAACGCTATCACGATTACGGCATCGGTGTGGAGGGGAGTATCCTGCTGGGGCTCGATTATCACACGGAGGATTATATCAAGAAGCTGGTGGATTTTCTGCTGGAAGTAAATCTGGATATGGCGGAATTCACGGTGCTCACGCCTTTCCCGCATACGCGAACATTTGATGACATGAAAAAGGAAAACAGGATATTGTCATACGACTGGAGAGATTATACCGCCGGTAAAGTGGTTTTTCAGCCTAAATTATTGACAGTTGACAAACTGCAGGAGCTTTACTATTACGCGTGGGACACTTTCTATGTGGAAGAACCGCAGAACTATAAAATGTTCAAACTGCTCAAGCAGGTTATCGAGAAAGAAAAAGCGGATAATACATATAAACCACGCGTGCGCGAGTAACGAATTGGAGGTCGCAAAGACAAGGATGATTAAAAAAGGAAAAGAACAGGTTGTCGTCATTGACGGCGGCAATGTTAGTTTCGCCGATATAATTGCCGTGGCCAGAGATGGCGTGAAGGTGGAAATAAGTAAAAATGGCCGATTCGTGCAGCGTCTGGAAAAAACACGCGCGATGCTGATGAAATCAATTGACGAAGGAGTTCCTGTCTACGGTGTCAATACCGGTTACGGAAAATCCTGCGGCAAGCGGATTTCCCGCAGCGTTGCCATGAAAAACGGCGCCAATATTTTCCGTTTTCACGGCTGTGGCACCGGTGAACCCATCGGTATCGAGGAAACGCGGGCCGCGATGCTCTGCCGCATCATCTGTCTGGCGCGCGGCTATTCGGGCGTCTCGGTGGCGCTTCTTCAGCAGATGGCCGATTTTCTGAATAAAGGGATAACTCCTGTCGTGCCCTGCGAAGGTTCGGTGGGAGCGTCGGGTGATTTGACTCCCATGTCTTACATCGGGGCCTGCCTGGCCGGCGAGCGGGAAGTGTTTTATCAGGAAGAAAGAATGCCGGCGGCCGGAGCGCTGAAAAAAGCGGGGCTGAAACCTTATAAGTATCTGCCCAAAGAGCCGCTTTCCATGGTCAACGGCACCACCACCATGAGCGGCATTGCCGCCATCACTGTCGAGCGCGCCTCACGGATTTTAAATGCGGCGATTTACGCAACTGCTCTTTCCGTGCATGCCCTGAAGGGTAATGCCCATCACTATCATCCCGTTATTTCGGAAGCGAAGCCTTTTCCCGGCCAGGTATTTATCGCGGCAAAGATTGCGCGGCTGCTCACCGCGAAAGTGCCGTATAAACAACTGGAAGAGGGAGCGCTGGAAACCCTGCAGGACCCCTATTCACTGCGCTGTGCTCCTCAGGTGGCGGGAGTTTTGTACGATGCCCTGATTTGGATAAAAAAATGGGTGGAGCTGGAAGCCAACAGTTCCAACGATAATCCGATTTTTGATCCGGCCACCGGCCAGGTGCTGATGGGCGGCAATTTCTACGGTGGTTATATCGGCTTTGCCATGGATTCGCTCAAAGCGGTGCTGGCATCAGTCGCCGATATGTCCGACCGCCAGATAATGCTGATGGTGACACCGCAGTTAAACAGGGGATTGCCCGCTGATCTGGTGCTGCCCATGGGGGAAGGACCAAGCCCCTATCACGGCTTCAAAGCCATGTCTATCAGTTCATCCGCTCTGACGGCGGAAGCGCTGAGGGGAACAATGCCGGCCAGTTCCTTTTCCCGTTCGACGGAATCGCACAATCAGGACAAGGTTAGCATGGGCACGATTGCGGCGCGCGATGCGGAAAGAATCTGCACGCTGACCGAACGCGTGCTGGCAATTCACCTTCTGGCGGCGGCCCAGGCCTGCGATATCCGGGGCAATATCAGGGTGCGGCCGCAGCTGGCGCAGGCTGTGGAAAAAATCAGGACAATCAGCGCGACGCTGCACGAAGACAGGCCGCTTGATCGCGAGATTGAAGGTTTGGCGGCGGCGATCAGGTATTCCGATTTTTTCAAGGTATAAAGGCCTTGTAAAAAATTCCCCGGCATGCGCCGGGCAGGCATATGCGAAGAGTATCCGGCGTATAACCTAAAGGTCACACGTGCCGGATTGCGCTGCAACCTTTTGGCGTCGCGGTCCTTCGGCGGGCTCAGGACAGGCTGGGATGTTAATTACTTGTCATGGTGAGCTATGTCACAGTGAGCTAGTCGAACTGCGAACCATGGGCGCCCGAAATTCTCCGGACTTCGCCTTGCCGCTGGAGTTTTTACACTGCCTTTGGAATAAGAAGAAATACGCGGAGTTTATAAAAATGAACGATAACCGGATAAGTTACGAAGCCAGGATGAGTGTGCCGTTTTTTGACATGGATCCCATGCAGATAGTCTGGCACGGCAACTATCTCAATTATTTTGAAGTGGCGCGCGCGGGGTTGCTGGATTCCCGGGGGGTTGATCTCTATGGCTTTTATGAGAGCACCCGCCTGATATTCCCTATTATCCGCACTTCGACCAAACATATTTTTCCGCTGCGCCACCGTGACGAATTCATTTGCAAAGCCACGCTGGTGGAGGCCCGGGTGAAACTGGTTTTCGATTTCGAAATCCGGAAGGTTGCCGACGGGAAGGTTTGCGCGCGCGGCCGCACGGAGCAGGTGACGGTTAAAACTCCCGAGATGGAAACAATCTTCAGCATACCCGAAGAAATCCGCCGGAAGCTGGGAGAAATCAGTTGAATGAACTGCTGCAAAAAGCTTATCTGGCCGGCGTGGAACGGGTGGCCGCCTGGGCTGACCTGCTGGACGCGATTAATGTTTATCCGGTGGCTGACGGCGATACCGGACGCAATTTGTCCATCAGCCTTTCACCCCTGCGAGCTGCGGGTGGCAACAGAGAAAAATTAATCCGGCAGCTGTTGCTGGCGGCGCGCGGTAATTCCGGCAATATTGCTTCCCGTTTTTTTTCTTCTTTTTATCAATGTGATTCCATCGCAGAAATGGCCGGGCGGGCACGCGAGGGCAGGGAAAGCGCCTGGAGCGCTGTCAGCGATCCGCGTCCGGGAACAATGCTTACACTGTTCGATGCGCTGGCGGCCGCCATCCCGGCGGCAGGTGTGATTGGCCGCGAGGAAGCCCAGGCTATTATCAGCCGGCTGGAAAAAGCAGTTCACGAAACCGCCGAATTGCTGCCGAAGCTCAAAAAAGCCGGAGTAGTGGATGCGGGCGCTCTGGGGATGTACATTTTCTTTGAAGGATTCTTTTGTGCTCTGGCAGGGCAGGCCGATGCCTGCCGCCCTCTGACCGAAGTTTTCAAAAATCGCCTGCGCCTTGCCGATTCTTTTCGGGAAGATTGCGAAACGGGCTATTGTGTTGATTTTGTCGTCAGGGGCAGGAATATCTCCCCTGCTGAATTGGCGAAGCTGACCGGAGAACAGGAAAGTGTTGTAATCATTCCCGAGGGAGATCTCTACAAAATTCATTTGCATACTGCCGACCGGGAAAAGGTCAGGGCCGAAGTGGCGCGGCTGGGGGTTATGCAAAGCTGGGAAGACGATAACCTGGGCGAACAGATAAAAGAATTTATGAGCGGTCGGACCGAACAGAAATTGCATCTCCTGACTGATGCCGCGGGCTCGCTAACGCGCGAAGATGCGAAAAAATACGGTATTACTTTGCTTGCCAGTTATATTAATCTGGAAGATAAATGCCTGCCGGAGACGCAGTTGCAGCCGCGGGAAGTTTATGCGGCCATGAGACAGGGCGTCCCGGTATCCACTTCCCAAGCCTCCGTGTATGAAAGACATCAATTTTACGAAAGCGCTCTCAGCCGGTTTGAAAAAGTCCTGTATCTTTGCGTCGGCTCTGTTTTCACCGGAAATTATCATGTCGCCGTGGGATGGAAGAAGAAGCACGATGCGGATGACCGATTCACCGTCATTGATACCGGTGCGGCATCCGGCCGCCTGGGTACAATCGTGCTGGGTGTCGCCCGCTATCTTGCCGCGGCCGGCGATGCGGAAAAAACTATTGCCTTTGCCCGGGCAGCGGTTAACAAATGCGAGGAATATGTTTTCCTGGATAAGCTTGAATATCTGGCGCGCGGCGGCAGGCTTTCCAAAACCAGCGCTTTTTTCGGTGATATGCTGAAAATGAAACCGGTCGTATCACCGCAGCCGGAAGGGGCAAAAAAAGTCGGTGTTGTCCGCCATCAGGAAGATCAGATTAAAATGGCCAAAGAGAAGCTGGCAGCCGTGCTGCATAAGGATTCCCGCGCCATAATCATGCTGGAGTATTCCGATAATTTAGAGTTTGTGGAAGGCACAATGAAAAAAATGGTGGCGAAACTTTACCCGAAAGCGGAAATAATAGTGCAGCCGTTGTCGCTCACTTCCGGCGTGCATATGGGGCCGGGGACGTGGGCGGTAGCCTTCCTGCCTATGCAGCTGCCTTCATGAAAAATCCCCGGTATGCGCGACTATGTCGCAACCATTGCTCCGGCGATTGAATATTTAAATTTATTGAGTGATTTGCGACCAGACATTTTTTTGCCGCTGGAAACATTTTGGAACAAATCTAATGTTTGAGTGAGGCGCTCCCAAAACTCGTCCGCCAGCGGCGGACTCAGACACTTGGAATCGCTGATCTCCCTCTTCGCCTTGATTTGTTTGCCAAAATATTCCCTGATTAGCTGCTCAAAACTTTCTGGTCGCAAATTAATTCATGCAATTATTGGACGATTTGATTGTTAAATTGCCGGAGTCTACTCCGTGAATGAGAGGAAATTTTCTACAAAGCAGAAAATTTATTGATAGCAAATGGAAACACCTGTAAACACAAATAAAGGACGATTTGCCTTTGTTATTCCCGTTTACAATCATGCGGGAACTGTGGCGCACATTGCCCAAAAAGCGTCGGAACAGGGCTTCCCCGTTTTTGTCGTTGATGACGGATCCACCGATAATACTTATGACGCTATCAGGGATATTGAAGGCATCACGATAATCCGCCATCCGGAAAACAGGGGTAAGGGAGCGGCGCTGATGAGTGGTTTTCAGGCCGCCGCTGCGATTGCCGATTGGGCGATAACAGTAGACGCCGACGGCCAGCATTATCCGGAAGATGCCGGTCGCCTTATTGCCTCTGTTCCGGTAGGCTTGCGCCCGTTGGTTGTCGGAGCGAGGGAAGGAATGGCAGGAGAGCATGTGCCGTGGACCAGCCGTTTCGGCCGTCAGTTTTCCAATTTCTGGGTGTGGATATCAGGCGGGCCGTGGCTTGCCGATTCGCAAAGCGGTTTTCGGATTTATCCGCTGCCCGAAGCGGCGAATCTTCAGGTAAAAGCAAGGCGCTTTCAATTTGAAGTAGAAATACTGGTTGCAGCCCGCCGGCGCGGCATCCCGGTAATTGAAGCGCCCATCCGTGTTCATTATCAGGCGGCCGGGGCAAGGATTTCTCATTTCCGCCCGTTTGTTGATTTTCTGCGCAACTCGTCAACCTTTACCCGTCTGATTTTCCGGAGAATATTCAGGATTAAATAATGAACGAAGATAAAAGACCCGGCAGGAAAATTTCAACCGGCAACATATTCAGGGCGATTCCCTCAGCTATACCAGAGGAAATCACTGAGGCGATAGTCATGAGCGGAGCCGTCAAGATAGAAAGGATTGTTTCGCGCGGGCAGTCGTCGCCTGACGGTTTCTGGTATGATGCGGAAGATAATGAATGGGTCATTGTGCTTAAGGGAAAAGCGTCACTACGGATGGCTTCACAGAAGGAGGCGGTAATTTTACAGCCCGGCGACTATCTTTTCATTCCCCGACACTGCCGGCACCGGGTGGAATGGACAATCCCGGAGGAAGATACCGTCTGGCTCGCTGTTCATTATCCGGCAACGGAAAAGAAGTAAGCAAAAAAAGAAGATGAGCTGCAAGATGCGGCCGTGAGCTATCTTATAATTTCATCACTTGCGCAAACGCGGATCAAGAGAATCTCTTATTCCCTCTCCCAGCAGATTATAACCCAGCACGGTTATCAGGATAGCCAGCCCCGGATAAAGGGAAAGCCACCAGGCAATGTCAATATTGTCCTTGCCGGCCGTTAAGATGTTGCCCCAGCTGGGTGTCGGCGGCTGCACACCGATGCCCAGAAAGCTGAGCGCCGATTCGGTAAGAATGGCTCCGGCAATACCCAGCGTTGCCGCGACCAGAATAGAGGCCATGGAATTGGGCAGGATATGCAGAAAAATAATCCGCAAATCTCCGGCCCCGATTACCCGGGCGGCCTGCACGAAATCACGTTCCTTGAGCGAAATAAAATCGGCGCGCACCAGTCTGGTGACGCTCATCCAGCCGGTCAGCCCGATAATCAGCATGATATTCCAGATGGAGGGCTCCAGAAAAGCAATCACGGCCAGAATAAGAAAAAAAGTCGGGAAGCAAAGCATTATATCCACAAAGCGCATAATTGCGGAGTCTACCCAGCCGCCGTAATATCCGGCGACGGCGCCCAGAATCGCGCCGATGATAATTGCCACGCCCGTCGCCACAAAACCGACCTTCAGGGAAATGCGCGCTCCCCAGATCATGCGCGATAAGACATCGCGTCCCAGCTGATCGGTGCCGAACAGGTGGTGGGCGGAGGGAGCGGCAAGGATATTGGTCAAATCAATTTGGCCGGGATCGTAAGGCGAAAGCCAGGGCGCGAAAATGGAAATAACGAAAAGAAGGATAACGACAATGCTGCCGCTGAGCGCCAGTTTGTTTTTATATAATAGTTCCCAGAA
>JAKLDS010000078.1 GCA_022703375.1 Deltaproteobacteria bacterium
CTATCATTATCGGCTTTAATGTCCGGCCTGATGCCCGGGTGGTGGAAATCGCCCAGCAGGAAGGCGTGGAAATCAAGCTCTATGATATTATTTATAACGTTATTGCTGATGTCCGGGCGGCAATGGAAGGCATGCTGGAACCGGAATACAAGGAGGTTGTCCAGGGCCGCGCCGAAATCCGTGAATTGTTCAAAGTGCCTAAAATCGGCACGATCGCCGGCTGCCATGTGACCGACGGAAAGGTTACCCGCAGCGCGAATATCAAGCTGGTCAGGGACAGTGTTGTTGTTATGGATGGTAAAATATTATCGCTGAAAAGATTTAAAGACGACGCGAAAGAAGTGCTTGCCGGTTTCGAATGCGGTATCAGTATTGAAGGTTTCAACGACCTTCGTGTCGGCGATATTATCGAATCGTATGTGATGGAAGAGCTGGAACGCAAGCTGCAAAGTTAGCGGTTGATTAACGGACAGGGCGTATGGTTATCGGCTACGGAGTTATCAATTTGCGCATTCCGGACAGCGGCTCTTTGAAGGAGAAAAGAAGCGTTCTGAGAAAAATACTGAAACGCACGCAAAACGAGTTTAACGTCTCCATCGCGGAAATCGGCAATCTCGACAACTATAATTTTGCCCAGATCGGGTTCGGGCTTGTCGGCAACGATTCCCGTTTCATTAACGGCAAGGTTGATCATCTGTTGCGTTTTATCAATGATTTAAAAGCAGCGGAGATGCTCGACAGCAAAGTAGAAATAATGGTTGTTTCCGATTTTCCGGAATCAGCCGTTTGGGCGACAGGCAAATACGATGAACTTTAAAAGAGCGGACAGAGTGGCTGAACTGATTACGGCGGAAATGTCCGATATCCTTTTCAAACAGGTTAAGGATCCCCGGCTGCAGGCCATAACCATTACAGCCGTTAAGGTCAGTGATGATTTGCGCAACGCCAGGATTTATTTCGTGGAGATGGGCAAGGATGAATGCTCACCGGCAATCAGGGCCGGTTTGACCAGGGCAACAGGCTTTATCCGCCGGGAACTGGGGCAGCGCCTCCAATTGCGTTTTGTTCCGGAAATCATGTTTGTTCATGATAAATCATTCGGTTACGGCAACCGCATTGAGAAGCTGCTGGCTGATATTGCGATTAAGGAAGAAGAAAATGGTCAGTGAAATAATTGCAGCGATAAAAAACGGCAGGAATTTTCTGATAACATCGCACATGCGGGTGGACGGCGACGCCCTGGGTTCGGAACTGGCACTCTACCTGATGTTGAAAGAATCAGGGAAAAGCGTTGTCGTTTACAACCAGGATGACACGCCGGAAAACTACCGTTTTCTGCCGGCCGCCGCCTGTATCGTTCACGAACTCGGCGATGTCAGCCGGTTCGATGCGGCTTTTATTCTGGATTGCAGCGACCTTGAGAGAGTCGGCGAGGAAGCGCAAAAGATAGGCACCGTCAAAACGCTGATTAACATTGACCATCATGTTTCCAACGGGCGGTTTTGTGATCTGACGATACTGGACGCCGAAGCCAGCTCGACGGGCGAATTGATTTACGGCCTGATGCGGGAAATGCGTTACGCTCTGACGAAAGATATCTGCACCAATTTATACGCGGCGATTCTTACCGATACCGGCGGTTTCCGTTATTCCAGCACCCGCGCGGAATCGCTGAGGGCGGCGGGCGAGCTGGTGGCCGGGGGAGCTGATCCGCAATGGATATCGGAAAATATTTATGAAAACGATCCGCCGCAGAAAATAAAACTACTGGCCAGAGCGCTGGAAACCCTGAATCTGGATATGGCGCAGAAGATAAGCTCCATGGTCGTTACGCAGAAAGCCATGCAGGAGACCGGCGCGTCTTACGATCATACCGAAGGATTTGTGGATGTCATCCGTTCGGTCAATGGCGTGGAAGTGGCGGTCTTGTATTCGCAGTTGAAAGAGAATTATTTCAAGTTGAGTTTGCGCTCCAAAGGCAAGGTCAATGTGGAAAAAGTGGCAAGGCTATTTGGCGGCGGCGGACATTTCAATGCGGCGGCCTGCCGGATTGAAGGTGATATTGAAGAGATAAAAACACGCGTCAACCGGGCGATTACCGGTGCGAATTAAGGGAACTTGATTTTATGGATGGCGTTGTCGTTATTGATAAACCGGCGGGCAGAACATCCCATGATGTTGTCAGCGAAGTTAAAAGAATCATGGGCGCCAGAAAAGCGGGACATACGGGAACGCTGGATCCGATGGCTACCGGAGTGCTGCCGGTCTGCCTGGACGAAGCGACCAAACTGGCCGGTTTTTTTTCCGATGAGCGCAAGGAATATCTGGCAACAATGAGGCTGGGTATCAAAACCGATACGCTTGATACGGAAGGTAGAATTACCGGCACATCCGATAAGCGGGTGACCGAAGAGGAAGTGAGGGGCGCCCTGCTGAAGATGGTGGGAAAAATCAGTCAGGTGCCTCCGGCTTATTCCGCCGTCAAATACCAGGGAGAGCCTTTGTATAAATGGGCGCGGCGGGGAGTGTTTGTCGAGAAGGCGGCCCGGAACGTGGAAATCTATGAAATTGCGGTTTTTCCTGTCAGTTTGCCGGATGTGACGTTTAAAGTTTCCTGCTCGAAAGGCACCTATATCCGGACTTTGTGCTCTGATGTCGGAGAAAATCTGGGATGCGGGGCGTGTTTAAGCAAATTGCGCCGGCTGAAGAGCGGTTTTTTTTCCGAAGAAATGGCGGTGTCGCTGGATAACGGCGGCCGGACCAATAAAAAGGAAGAGCTGCAAAAAAAGATACTGTCCATGGCGAGCACGTTGCCGTCGCTGGCCAGTTTGGAGATTACCAATGAAGCGGCGGAAAAGCTGCTGGCCGGTTTTCAGCCATCGGCAGCAATGATGAAAAGCCATGTTCTTCCTTTTCTTGAGGCGGGAGATGTGATAAAATTAACAAATTCCGGCGGCTGCCTTGTCGCCATCATCGAGATGCTGGTAGCAACCCGCAGTCTTCCGGAATTAGAGGATAAATGCCAGGCGGCCCGGATTGTCAGAGTTTTTAATAATTGGCAAAATTGATATTGTTAAATAATATAAATTAAGGAATTAACGAGAGGGAGGAAAAAATTGTGTTAACATTAGAAAAAAGACAGACGATTATTAATGATTTCAAACTGCATGAAAAGGATACGGGATCTCCCGAAGTCCAGATTGCTCTTCTCAGCGCCAGGATAGAGTACCTGACGGAGCATTTTAAATCGCATCAGAAAGATCATCATTCCCGTCGCGGCCTGCTCAAACTGGTCGGTCAGAGAAGAAGGCTTTTGAATTATGTCAAGGATAATGACATAGAAAGATACAGAAACGTAATCAAACGTCTGGGATTGAGGAAATAGGAAAAATATTGAAGGGCGAAAGGCAGTAGTTGACCTCGCTTGCATGGGTAATTGTATCTGTCGGCTCAGGTCAGCTTGTGCATTTCGCCCTTTGATTTCCTTTGACCAGCAACATTGAAGAAAGTGGAGGAAAGTTAAATGAGTAATGTGTTTAGTGCGGATTTTGCCGGGCGCAGCATTTCCCTGAAGACGAATTATGTCGCCGCTCAGGCGGACGGTTCGATACTGGTTTATTATGGGGATACGGTTGTTCTGGTGACGGTTGTTTCTTTGAAGGGCGCAAGGGAAGGGGTTGATTTTTTGCCCCTGACCGTTGATTATCAAGAAATGACCTTTGCCGCGGGCAAGATACCCGGCGGCTTTTTCAAAAGGGAAGGGCGCCCCAACGAACGGGAAATATTAACATCCCGGATTATTGACAGATCGCTCCGGCCGCTGTTTCCCAAAGGATATTATTCGGAAACACAGGTAGTGGCCACGGTGCTGTCGGTGGATAAGGAAAATGATTCGGATGTCGCGGCGATGCTGGCGGCATCGGCGGCGCTGGAAATATCCAATATCCCCTTCAAGGGACCGATTGCCGGAGCGCGCATCGGCAGAATCAACGGTGAGCTTGTCTGCAATGCTTCCGCGGAGAAAATGAAGGACAGCGAACTGAATATTTTCCTGGTCGGCAGAAAAGTGGCCCCCGGCAAAGCCGGCCGCGATTATGATGTGGAACTCGTCATGATGGAAGGCGATGCCAGAGAGATAGCAGAAGATATTATTGTTGATGCAATCAAATTCGGCCTGGAATCGCTGCGCCCCGTGATTGATTTGCAGGATAAAATGCGCAAAGAAGCGGGCAGGGAAAAACGGCCGGTGGCGGCAGTTGTTGTAGATGAAGAGCTGACGGCAAAAGTCAGCGCCGCGGCTCTGGCCGGTCTGCAGGAAGGTTACGGCATGCCGCGTAAGATGGAACGTTACAGCAGGCTTGCGGAAGTCCGGGAAAAGACGATTAAAGAAATCGGCGGCGATGATTCCGCGCTGGGCAAAAAAGTGGCGGCTATTATCGAAGAGCTGGAAAGACATATTTTACGCAACATGATTATCAAGGATAAGAAAAGAATTGACGGCCGGTCTTCGACGGACATCCGGCCGATCAGCTCGGAAGTGGGAGTGCTGCCGCGTGCCCACGGCTCAGCTTTATTTAATCGCGGTGAAACGCAGGCGCTGGTTGCGCTTACCCTGGGCACATCTTCCGATGAACAGCGGATGGATTATATCGGCGGTGAAGAACTGCGGACATTTCTGCTGCACTATAATTTCCCTCCTTACAGTGTCGGCGAAGCCAAACCGCTGCGCAGCCCGGGCCGCAGGGAAATTGGCCATGGCGCGCTGGCGAGAAAAGCCCTTGTGCCGGTTCTGCCTGCGGCGGAGTCGTTCCCTTATACAATAAGAATAGTTTCCGAGATTCTTTCCTCCAACGGTTCATCTTCAATGGCTACCGTCTGCGGCGGCATTCTCTCTCTGATGGATGCCGGTGTGCCGGTTAAGGACGTTGTTGCCGGAATTGCCATGGGGCTGCTAAAAGAGGGCGATGAAGTTGTCATTTTGTCGGATATTCTGGGCGACGAAGACCATGCCGGCGATATGGATTTCAAAGTCTGCGGTACGGAAAAAGGCGTTACCGCCATGCAGATGGATATTAAAATAGACGGACTGACCGAAGAAATCCTGCGCCAGGCTCTGGCTCAGGCGAGAGTTGGCCGGGTCTTTATCATCGGCAAGCTGCGCGAAACACTGGCGGCGCCGCGTTCCGACATCTCCATTTATGCGCCGCGGATTACCACTGTCAAGGTCAAGGCTGACCAGGTGCGCGCCGTTATCGGTTCCGGTGGCAAGAATATCCGCCAGATTATCAGTGAAACAGGAGTTACCATTGATGTGGAAGATGACGGAACAGTAACAATCGCCTCCAGCGACTCCGAGGCGGCCGCCCGCGCCGTAGCGATGGTAAGATGGCTGACCGAAGAAGCGGAAGTAGGGAAAATCTATCGCGGCACGGTAAAGAAAATCGTTGACTTCGGCGCTTTCGTGGAAATTCTGCCGGGCACCGAAGGCCTGCTGCACATTTCGCAGATTGCCAAAGAAAGAATCAACAAGGTCACCGATGTCCTGCAGGAAGGCGATGAGGTTATGGTGAAGGTGCTGGAAGTAGATAAACAGGGCAAGATAAGGCTCAGCCGGAAAGAAGCGCTCGGAGCCGATGTACAATAAATCAGTGCTGGAAAACGGCATTCGTATTATATCGGAAGAAATCAAACACATCCGCTCTGTATCCATTGGCTTGTGGGTACAGAGCGGTTCCCGTCAGGAAAATAACAATAACAATGGCGTCGCTCATTTCCTCGAACATATGCTTTTTAAGGGAACAAAGGAAAGAAACTGTCTGGAAATAGCCCGGGCGGTTGATTCCATCGGCGGCGTCGCCAACGCTTTTACCGGCAAGGAAGCAACAGCTTATTATGTCAAAATTCCCGATTACCACCTGCCGTCAGCGGTCAGTCTGCTGGCGGATATCTTTCAGAATTCACTGTTTGACCGCGAAGAAATGACAAAAGAAAAGGCGGTCATTGAGCAGGAAATTAATATGGTGGAGGATACGCCGGAAGACCAGATTCATGATTTATTTGAAGAAGTGTTCTGGGGGAAAAATCTTCTGGCGCAGCCTGTTTTAGGAACAAAAAAATCGCTGGCCGGAATTGACCGCGATAAGCTGCTCGATTTTTATAACGGACATTACCGCGGAGCAAATCTGATTGTGGCCGCCGCCGGCAATCTGAAACATCGGGATTTTGTCAGTCTGATTAATTCCTCTTTTAAAAAATTGAAAAGCAATGCTGTCTTAAGCGGCATGGCTCCTCCGGCGGCGTCAGCGCAGGTTTTTATCAAAAACAAAGCGCTGGAACAGGCTCATCTTTTAATCGGCAGTCTGGCGCCCAGCGCTGCCAGTCCGCAGAGGTTTACCGGATTGTTGCTCAATACCATTCTGGGCGGTTCCATGAGCTCCCGGCTTTTTCAGGAAATTCGGGAAAAAAGAGGCCTGGCCTATGCGATTTCATCATTTCTTGTTCCCTATCAGGATACGGGGATGATTGGTATTTATGCCGGAACGGCGGAAGAAAAGGCGCCTGCTGTCGTAAAACTGATTAAAGATGAAATGGCCAGAATGGCGGGCCGGCAAGTCAGCCCTAAAGAGATGCGCCTGGCCAGAGAGTTAATCAAGGGTAATTTACTGCTCGGCATGGAAAATACCGACAATGTGATGTTTCGTCTGGCAAAAAATGAGAGCTGCTGCGGGCGGAATATTACTGTGCCGGAAGTGTTGGAGGAAATTGACGCTGTTACTTCCCGGGATATTCGCCGGATGGCCCAGGAATTATTTAATCCGGAAATTGTTTCTCTGGCGGCCATCGGCAATCTGCAGGAAGATGATTTTAATGAGACTCGAATTCCGCAAGCGAAGCGCAGCGGAATTCGTTAGTCGAATTATCCCCGAAGCGAAGCCCGGCGCATGCAGGGCGCAGCGGAGCGGGATTAATGACACCTCTTCCCGCAAGCGAAGCGCAGCGGAGCGGGAAAAGGAGGGGGCAAAAAAATGAAAAAGATAAAAGTGCACATTCAAAGAGCCGCCGGCAATGAAGATATTCCCTTGCCCCGCTACATGACCGGCCAGTCGGCGGGTATGGATATCGCTGCCGCGGTCAGAGCAGACGAAATAATCCTGCCCGGCCAGAGAAAGAAGATTCCAACGGGGATAGCGATTGCGCTGCCGGAAGGTTATGAGGCGCAAATCCGCCCCCGCAGTGGGCTGGCTGTCAACAACGGCATTACTCTTTTGAACTCTCCGGGCACGATTGATGCGGATTATCGGGGCGAGATTGCACTCGTTATCATTAATCACGGAGAAGAGCCCTTTGTTGTGAAAAGAGGGATGCGTTTGGCGCAGATGATTCTGCAGAAAATCTGTCAGGGGGAGTTGGTTTTGACGGACGAGTTGAATTCCACACCACGCGGCAGCGGTGGCTTCGGCCATACCTGAAAGCATGCCTCATTATTTATTTGCCGGATGTTTCATCAGCAGAAGATAACTGCCGCCAATCTTTTGCAATTCGTTGTAAACCGTGATATGAAAAAAGCACTTATATCGCAAGGTGATAATTGTGAAGAAATTCAAAGTGGAAAAAACGTTCAGGGAAATTAACGAGAAAATCAAAAAAGGCCGGGCGGTAGTTGTTACAGCCGAAGAAATGATTGATGTCGTAGAGAAGCACGGCACTGTCGAGGCTGCCCGTAAAATAGATGTTGTCACAACAGGAACATTCAGCGCCATGTGTTCGTCCGGCGCTTTTCTTAATCTTGGCCACACCTCTCCCCGCATCAGGGCTTCCAAAGTCTGGTTGAATGATGTTCCGGCTTACGGAGGTATTGCGGCGGTTGATTGCTATATCGGGGCGACGGAAGTGGTGGAGGGAGATCCCCTCAACAGCGTATATCCGGGAGAATTTAATTACGGCGGCGGCCACGTTATTGAAGACCTGGTTTCCGGCAATGTAGTAAAATTGCGGATGGAAGGTTACGGCACCGACTGCTATCCGGCGCGCAAGCAGGAAAAGAATATTAACATTAACGATCTGCGTGACGCTTTCCTTTTCAATCCGCGTAATGCTTATCAGAATTACAGCTGCGCCGTTAATTTATCGGATACGACCATTTACACCTATATGGGCATGCTGCGGCCGCGGATGGCCAACGCCACCTATTGTACCTCCGGGCAGTTAAGTCCCCTGTTCAATGATCCTTATTACCGGACAATCGGTGTTGGCACGCGTATATTTTTGGGCGGGGCGCAGGGCTTTGTCGCCTGGCCGGGAACGCAGCATAATCCGGGTGCTTCCCGCACGGCCAAAGGTGTTCCCCGACACGGAGCGGGCACCCTTGCTGTTGTCGGTAATCTGAAGGAAATGTCGCCTCAATGGCTGGCCGGAGCCAGCATGCTGGGCTATGGCGTTTCACTGTATGTCGGCATCGGCATTCCCATACCCATCCTCAATGAAGAAATGGCCATGTTTACGGCGGTCAAAGATGAAGATATTTTTACCGAGGTATATGATTACGGCATGGATTATCCCAAAGGCGCCGCCAAAGCCATAGCCGAGGTCAGTTATAAGGATTTGCGCAGCGGCACAATAGTCATTGACGGGAAAAATATCGTCACGGCGCCGCTTTCCAGCTATTATAAAGCGCGACAGATTGCCAATCTGCTGAAGGAGTGGATTGAAGGAGGCAAATTTCTGCTGGGCGAACCGCAGCAAACCCTTCCTTCCGTCTGAAGCAGGGAGATTATAATTCCGGCATGACATGATGTTCCACCTTTATTCTTGACAAATAGCGGCGATTTCCCTAATCTTTAAAACAAAGGCTTCAGGAAAACTGCAAATGAAAAAGTCTCCGGCGAAAAAAGCATCTGTTCCCCAAAAAAAGCGTATTAATCTGGCTCTGCAGGGCGGCGGCGCTCACGGCGCGTTTACCTGGGGAGTAATTGACCGCCTGCTGGAAGAAGAAAATCTGGATATCGAAGGCATTGTCG
>JAKLDS010000079.1 GCA_022703375.1 Deltaproteobacteria bacterium
GCCCGTCGCGATGCTTTTGAAAGCCGCGCCTGTCAAAGCATAGCCGTTAGCACTGGCAATCGGCCCCTGGGCCTTAAAAGAGCTCGAACCAAAAGCGCCGTCTTCGTAGGCCATGAACATTGATTTTCTTTTGAATTTTGAATGCTTCTGACCAAACTGCTGCCAGCCCCGATCAAACAGAGTCTGCTGCTGATAATCCCAGGCATGGAGATGAAAAAACCAATCCTGGCCTTCCATCGCCTGCTCTACCTTCCCGGATGCCGCGCCGGCCCAGACGGTAATTTTAGCAAATTTCTTCATGTCCGGAATCATCGCCATTGTTGTGCCGCTGGCCATACCGCCAACAAAAATATCAACCTTGTTTACCGTGGCCAGTTTATTAATAGCCGCTACCGCTAGCTCTGGTTTCATGCCATCGTCTTCAATGAACAATTCCAGCTGTCTCCCCAGTACACCGCCGGATGCATTAATTTGTTTGACGGCAATCATCATGGCCCTTGAACCATCCTTACCCGTTGGTTCCGCTATGGGTAAAACGGCTCCCAGTTTGATTGTTTCCGCCGCTTCGACGGATCTAGCCATAAAAAACAGGCCCGAAATAATAGCTGCTGCCAATAACACTATAATTCCCTTAATTCTCATCACTCTCCTCCTAAATAATCATTAGATTACTTGCTAAAATACATGACGTTAGTATATATAATTATTCGATGTTTAAATCAATGACCTTTATCTTGTCAAGGGAAAACAAGAAAACCCTGCGGAAGCCTTTCCGTGTATTGCGGGAGTGTACACCCTGCCCCGTTAAAGAAGGCAGAGTGTACAAGGGCATGTTTTGATTCTGCATTATGATTAACTATGTTTACTAACAAAACCAAGAGTAAGAGTATTGACGACGCCCGGCTTTTCATAAACAGTTGTATGGCCGCAGTCCGGTACCACAACAAATTCAGCATGCGGCATCTTTGCCAGCATTAACCGCGAGAATTTCACGGGGGTGAGCTGATCATTTTCACCCACCGCCAGGAATACCGGACATTTTATTTTGGTTAACTCCTCAGTCGTTTGAGGATTGGCATTCGTCATTGTGTTATTGATGAGCCGGATCAATGATTCGATAAAATCCTTGGGCACCTTGCTCATCATGGCTTCTCTTTCGCGCAACGCCTTTTCATTCTTTTCCAGAAAGAAATTGCTGTAGATGGCAGGAACGGCGGCGCGAAACAGTTTTGCCATGTCGCCCTCCCTCAGCAGCTCCAGCCAGGCGTCGGCCATCCAGTGAAACGTTGCATCCAGTTCTGATAGAGCGTCAATCAGGGACATGCTCTTGACATAATCGGGATAATCAAGAGCAAAACGCATCCCGGCAAGAGCACCATAAGATGTGCCAATTATATGAATTTTTTCGATTCCCAGTTGATTCAAGAGCTCCTTCAAATCAGCGGCATGCTGCGAAAAGGTATATTGTTCAACCGGTTTTTCGGAGAGCAATTGGCCGCGGAAATCGTGCAGCAGAACTTTGTAACCGGCCTTTTCGAAAGTCGGCACCTGTAGCGCCCATCCGGCAACCGAGCTCATCAGGCCGTTTAAAAAGACAACAGCTTCTTTACCCTCCTGTTTGCCTTTTAATTCGTAATAAATATTAACTCCATTAATCTTCAAATATGCCATAGCTATTCTCCTCAGCCTGCAAATCTTACACCCCGTAAAATCAAGCGGTACACCACCTTTCAATATTTACTGCTTATATTTTTCCCGCAATGTGTTTTTCAATACCTTGCCCATGGCATTGCGCGGCAAGGCATCGATAAAAGCGACACTGGCGGGAACTTTAAACTTGGCCAAACGCCCCTTCAAATAAGTAATTATTTGTTCTTCGGTTAATTTCTTGCCCGCTTTGACGGTTACGATGGCTTTGCCGACTTCCCCCCATTTGGTGTCCGGCACGCCGATTACTGCTGCCTCGCCGATTTCAGGAATTTCGTAAATGGCGTTTTCCACTTCCGCCGGATAAACGTTTTCGCCTCCGGAAATATACATGTCTTTGGAGCGGTCAACTATATACAGGCTGCCATCAGCTTCCCTGCGAGCCAAATCGCCCGAGTGGAACCAGCCTCCGCGGAAAGCTTCTTCGTTCGCCTGCGGACGATTCCAGTAGCCGGGCATAACATTGGGGCCGCGCATAATCAGTTCTCCGATTTCACCATGCCCCACATCATTCATGTCTTCATCAACAACTCGAGTTTCCAGATGCATCAGGCGGCGGCCAATGGAACCGGCCTTTTTCAAATACATATCTCTATCCAAAACAGTAATACTGGGGCCGGCTTCGCTCATGCCGAATCCCTGCAACAGTTTCAAACCATTTTCGTTATATAATTTTATCAAGCTGACCGGCAGCGGCGCTCCACCGCTCATAATGATACGGACATCTTTCATGCAGCCAAAATCAGGCTGATTGGCAAGGAAAAGAAATATCGCGGGCACACCCATAAAGATGGAGACTTTCTCACGCCTTATCAATTCGAGAGCTTTTGAAGGATCGAAAGTACGGGTCAGGATCACAGTCCCACCCATATAAAAAACAGGAAGAGTAAACAGGCCGATGCCGCCGGAATGAAACATCGGTAAAACATTCAAATTGCGGTCATTGGAAGTAATATCCATGGAAACGACATCATTGAGGGCATTCCAAAAGCCGCCACCGTGGGTCTGAATAGCCCCTTTTGGCGTGCCGGTAGTTCCCGCCGTATAAATAATTAAATGCGGAGTATCCAGACCAACGGGAGCATCGGGTGTCGGCTCGGTCAGAGGCATATTGGCAATCATTTCATCATAATTTAATGAGCCGGATATTTGCGATACACCACTGACAGAAATTATCGTATCCAAACCTGTTTTGTTTTTCAGTTCCTGGGCAGTTGCGGTAAAGGTAGCGTCGTAAAACAATGTTTTTGCCCCGCTGTCGTTGAGCATGAAAGTCAGCTCGACCGGCGTTAATCGCCAGTTCAGGAGAACCAGGATGACTCCCAGCTTGGCGGCCGCCATGACAACTTCCACGAATTCATTGCCATTATAAGCTAAAATAGCGACACGATCGCCATGTTTCACGCCCAAACCCTGGATAGCCCAGGCAGTCTGATTAACACGCTGATTGAGTTGTCTGTAATTAAACCTTTTTCCATCGACGACCAATGCCTCTCTCTCCGGCGTTTCTATTTCCCGAAACTTTAACCACGATCCGATTCCCTCTGGCTGCATTTGCATATATTTTCTCCTTTATAAATTATAATATGTAATATGAATCATCTGTCAGGAATACTACAATAAATATTTATCTTGTCAATATATTTTTAATAGATTTATTTTTCCCTGGCCGGATGTAATCCCCAAAGAACAAAATCAATATTACTTTCCAGTGATTGCCGGAACAAATTAGCTTCCGGGTTGGAAGCCCAGATAATCCATTTTAATCCGATGAAATGAGTAATACCCATAAGAGAATGAGCCAGAAAAACCGGTGGATACTTGCGTATTTCGCCTTTTCTCATACCGTCTTTGAGACCATTGATATAGCCGTCGGCTGCTTTTTTATAATACCAGAGGGCAACTTCTTTATCAATCATTTCAAATTCCGGCACAATACGGTAAACCTGACGATGCCGCCTGACAAATTCATAACAGGCTATAATACCCACCCGCTCGGCGTCACGGCGATCCTGAACCTTTGATGATACCCGTTCGATCTCACGACGGATATTGTGATTTATGTATTTGACGTAGCCTTCAACTAATTCGGCTTTGCTGGCAAAATGAACATAGAATGTGCCCAAAGCGACACCCGCTTCGCGGGTAATTTCAGCAATGCTCGCCCTGTTAATGCCATATCGTCCGAAAATAATTTCGGCTGCATCGAGTATTGCCTGCCTGGTTTTTTCTCCTTTAGTCATTAATTCTTCCCTCTCACTGCGCAGAGGAGCGGCATCGGGCATGGCAAGCAAATGCCAATCTTTCGGACGTTTCCAGGGAACGGAACCGCTGATACCGTTCATTACTAATTCCGTCATCAAATCGATGATTTCCCGTTCTGTTAATTCTTCTTTTGGTTCGCCCCAGTTAAGGGAATTCAGATAACAAATACCTATAAGTCCGTAAGCTATAATATTAGAATCGAGGGGACGAATATTTCCGGCATTGGTTTCCTGACGCAAAAAATTCCTCAGAAAGCGGGCAATGATTTCGTAGTAGGTCAAAGTAACGCGGTCAATCAATTCCGATTCACCCAGAATTCGGTGAAACGCCAGATTATTTTTCACATGTTCAAAAAGCAGGCCAATAACGCTTTTCAGTCGCTCCGGAAAAGTGATGCCCTCCAATTGCAGATTTTCCGCTTTACTCAAAAATCGCTCAATAATCCGGTCATTGAGTTCCTGAAAAACCTGCTCTTTATTCTTAAAATACTGATAAAATGTGGCGAGCGAAACACCCGCACGCCTCGTAATTTCCGAAACTGAAGAAGCGTAATAGCCTGTGTCGCGAAATACTTCATGCGACGAATCCAGAATAGCCGATCTGGTAGAAACTCCTTTTTTCGTGAGCATTCTTCCTGCATTTTCTTTTTTTACTTTTTTAGCCATTTTTGTACGAACAGAGTTTTATTTTTCAGTTAGCATTAGCATTACAATCGGTTATTTTCAATTACTATTTCCGGCCGATGAGGTCAATAACAGTGATTTCCGGCGGCGCAAAAACCCGTACCGGCGGCCCCCAGGTTCCCGTGCCACTGCTGACGTAAAGCTTCCTGCCTTTCGTCAGCTCATAATAGCCATAGTTTCTGGAAAAGAGTAATCGAGTTATCAGGCTGAAGGGGAATATTTGTCCGCGGTGAGTATGACCGGAAAGCTGTAAATGGAATTTGGCATTTTCATCAACATAAGGCTGATGCTGCAGCAGGAGAATGAAGGCTTGATCATCAATTTCTGCAAGTGATTCAGGTAATTTAAAATCGGTTTTCTTTACACCGAAGCTGTGACCGGTTATATCATCAATTCCGATGATATTTATACCGGCTACTTTTTTCTTTTCATTGCGTAGAACGGCAAAGCCGGCCTGACGGGTAAAAGTCAGAGCACTTTCTATCCCGGCATAAAACTCGTGATTACCGGTAACAGCAAACTTCCCATACTTTGGTTTAATTTGATCAAATTGACTGGCAAGAGGCATTACATTGTTCAGTTCTCCATCAAGTAAATCTCCCGTTGAAATAAGCAGATCGGGATTTTCTTTCTTAACTGCTTCCAGAACTTTCTGCAGACGTTTTTCCTGAATAATTAATCCGATGTGCACATCCGATATCTGGACAATGCGCAGCCGGCCGTTATCGGGCAAAGCCTGATTTACATTTATCTCTAATCTTTTTACCCGGATAATCTGAGCATCCCGAAAACCGTAAATAACCAACGCCAAGGAAATAAATACAGCCAGAAAAAAAGCCAGCAATGAAGCTGCGGGCGACCTGCCTGCCGCCTGAAAAAGAGAAAAGATGTATCTCGCGGCATCAAATGTCAGACAAGATACGAAAAACAGAAAAATAAAAGCCATCCATAAATAGCCTATATAAGCCAGAGTACAAGCTAAAGCCTCCAGTTGCCGGCTTTCCGAGATTCGCACCAGAGCCGGGGCAAGAACAAGAAAAACCAGTATAACGATTATTGGAATTGCCACAGGCAGGGGGAAATGCAAAATGCTTCTTGCCCTGACAAAAGCATAGACGTTAATTCCGCCGTAAACAAACAGAAATGTGAGAAGAAATATAATCATAAGCAATAGATTCTTAGCATTTTCTCAATAAAGTATAGTCTCAGATATGTCAATGTCAAACAAAAAGCCGTTTGCATTGTTTATAAAAAAAGCCTCATTCGAAGAATGAGGCTTTTCATTAAATCATGCAATCCGACCGTAACCTTTATTCAAGGTTATTTCTTCAACTGCGCCACTTTCTTTTCGTGCAAATATTTTTGGATTGTCCCTACCACTCCGCGGGGAAAGAACAGCATAATCAGGATAAACATAATGCCGAAATACAGCATCCATCTTTCCGCCAAACCTGTAATAATCGGATGTGGCGGCAACAGGGAAGCTCCAACCTTCAGCAAATCCGGCAGCCAGGTTTGCGCCAGGTAAATGATAACGACGCCGCAAATACTTCCCCACATAGTGCCGAGACCGCCGATAATTACCATCAGAAGAACAAAAATCATCACGCCGCTGCTGAAGACGGTTTTCGGATCAACAAAGCGCAGCCATAAGGCAAAAAGGATACCCGAGATTGCGGCTATGCAGGAGCCCACTACAATAGGAACAATTTTATAACGCAATGTTTTATAACCCATGGCTGTAGCGCGTTTTTCGTTATCCTTGATTGCCCGCAGCACCTTCCCCAGCGGCGATTGGACAAAACGCATCAATAAAAAGAATAAAAAGAGGGAAATAACAAGTATCAAGTAGTAAGTAACCATCCGGCCGGAAGCGCTGGCCGAACTCAGCAGATCGGGCAGCGGGAAATTTACTCCATCTTCGCCCATTGTCAGAGAAGTCCACTGTTCCGACAAAATCAATGCAAATTCAGCCACAGCCAGCGACAACAAGGCAAAAAAGATAGCCTGCACGCGCAGAGAAAACATGGTAAGCAGTAACGATAAGACGAAGCTCAGGGCAACAGCGATAATTATTGCCGCAATCAGCAGATATGCGGAGGGATTGGTTGAATGATAGAACAGTAAAGCTACGGAATAAGCTCCAATGCCCCAGAACATGTGATGCGCGAAAGAAAGAATGCCGGTGTAACCGAGAATCAAATCGTAGGAAGCAACCAGCACAATCATAATCATTATCTTCGCCACCATATCCACAACACGAAATGAGGGGATGACTATCGGGACCAGAATGAGACAGGCAATAAATATCAATTGCAGCCAAAACCCCTTATTCGTATATCTTGTTTTTTGCTCATTTAATCGGTCTTGCTGAACCGGAGTCAATTCATTTATCATTGTTCATATTCCTCATTGTTTTTATTGCTGCCCCAATAAACCTTTCGGCTTAATGAGCAGTATGACTGCCATAATTATAATATCAATTCCCAGAGCCAGCGGAGGCACCATAAAAGAAACATAGTTATAGGCAAGACCAACCATCAAAGCGCCGATAAAACTTCCCGCTATGGAACCCATACCGCCGATGACAACGACAATAATGGCAAAAATAAATTGTTCATCTCCCATGCCGGGATAAACCTGCAGTTTGTTAAACGAAAACATGGCGCCGCCGATGGCTGCCAGCGCTGCACCGACCAGGAAGACACCGGTAAATATCTTGTTTATATTATAGCCAATCGCCTGCACTACCTCTTTATTTTCCACGCCGGCGCGAACAATAATTCCTATTTTTGTCTTCTTCAGAATCAACTGGGCAATGATTAAAACCAGCACCCCGACGGCAATGGCTACGACGCGGTATTTGGTGATAATAACATCGCCAAAAATCCAGCTGCCGTCAAAAGCGGCGGGAACAAGAACCTGCTCATCGTTCGGCCCCCAGATAATTTTAATAATCTCCACCAGTACATAAGCCGAGCCCATCGTAATCAAAATCTGCTTTAAATGGTCGCCGTAAACTTTTTTGATAATGACGCGCTCCAGGATAAATCCGAGAATGATCCCGATGACAACGGCCGCTAAAATGCCCAGTCCGAAACTGGCCCAGCTTTGTCCGGTTGTACCGGTATCCACCCAGCCGAATCCTCCCAATTTACTGATTACCGTGTAGGAGGCATAACCCCCGAATGCGAAAAATGCGCCGTGCGCCATGTTGAGGACATCCATTAATCCGAAAATAACGGATAATCCGACAGCCGTTAAAAAGATAAACATGCCGAAAGCCAGTCCGGCAATAGTCAATGTCATATAGGTGTCAAACTTCATTTTTAACAACGGTAACAGACAAAGACCGATGACTATCAACCAACCATAATTTTTTCTGATGTTTTCCTGACTCAAAATTGTCTGAGAGGACATATCTCCCCCTTTAACCTATTCCCAAGTATTTGTGCTTAATCTCATCATTATTGATCAGATCCGCCATGCTTCCCTGATGAACGGTTCGGCCGTCATCCAAAATAAAATAATCAACACCGACCCTGCTTGCCAGATAAAAATTCTGTTCGATCAGAATAACCGTTGCTTTTTCCCGCAGATGAATCAGGGACTCGCCTAACTGGTCAACAACAATAGGAGCGAGACCCTTTGACGGTTCATCAATCAGCAGAATTTTTCTATCGTCCACAAACGCCCGGCTGATAGCCAACATTTGTTTCTGACCGCCGCTCAATAAACCGGCTTTGGATTTCCAGAATTTTTTCATGGCCGGAAACAACTGCCAGATTTCTTCCATGCGCTTCCAGTGGCCTTCGTTTTCATTGATCATGGCCAGGCGAAAATTCTCCTCGACTGTCAGATCACGGATAACCGCCATTTCTTCCGGCACCATACCTATTCCCTTACGGGCAATATCAAACGGTCTGGCGCCCCCGATATTTTCTCCGTTT
>JAKLDS010000008.1 GCA_022703375.1 Deltaproteobacteria bacterium
AGCGGATTAAATTTGGCTCCCCAGCGCGGACTCGAACCACGGACCCGATGGTTAACAGCCATCTGCTCTACCGACTGAGCTACTGAGGAACATACATTTTAAATAAGTAAAAAAATAAATATCTTAAATTCTTTACGGCTTTCTATGCTTGTGCCTGAAAGCCGGTGTCTCATATCACTTAACGGCAATCAGTGCAAACAGAAAGTTCCTTCATCGGAACACCCGTCTTTTTGCTGATGAATTTCAACTGGTCTTCCGGCGCGAAATAACGGCCGCAGACGTCGCAGGTTTTCATTTTGAAGGTGCGCCCCCAGATTTTTCTTTTATCGTGCGTTGTTTCCATCGTGATATGATTGGTTGGGCAGACATAAACGCAGGCGCCGCAACCGATGCAAACCGCCGAATCCTCATTAAAAGGAGTTCCTATTGTACGCTCCGAACCGCGGCAGGAAAACCCGATAGCGCTGACGCCGACTATTTCCTCGCAAACGCGGACGCAGGAACGGCAAAGGATGCATTTGCTTTTATCCGTATCAGGAGTAAATCGCGGCTCCGGATTCACGCCGATTTTGGCGGCCAGATCGCGAATAACATCCGATTCCGGACAGCGTGCCATGAGCAGTTGCATTACCAAACGGCGGACATTCATTACCCGCTCATTTTTTGTTTCGACAATAATTCCATCTTCCACAGGGTAAAGACAAGAGGTGACTATTTTCGCTCTTTTGCCTTTTTTTACTTCCACGACGCAAAGCCGGCAGGCGCCGGATTTAGTCACGGCTTCATGGGCGCATAGCGTCGGTATATCAATGCCGCTGGCGCGCAGCGCCTCTAAAAGCATAGTTCCTTTTGCCGCTGTTATCTTTTTTCCGTCAGCAATCAAATTTACCATCTTGTATCCTACCTTTATGCTATATCTGATGTTCTTATAAAAAATCAAAAAATAAACAATTCCGACGATGTCACCTTTATTTAACAGTTATCGCGTCAAACTTACAACTTTCCATGCATATGCCGCACTTGATACATTTCTTCTGGTCAATTTTGTGCGCCTTCTTTTTCTCGCCGCTGATGCAGCCGGAAGGACACTTTTTGGCGCAAACTGTACAGCCGGTACATTTCTTTGCGTTTATCTCATACTTGATTAATGCGCGGCAAACACCGGCCGGGCAGCGCTTCTGCCTGATATGAGCGTCATATTCCTCGCGGAAATATTTGATGGTGCTTAACACCGGATTGGGGGCGCTGCCGCCCAGAGCGCAAAGCGAGCCATCCTTAATTCCTTTGGCCATCGCTTCGAGAAGCTCAATATCGCCTTCCCGGCCCTTTCCCGCGCAAATATCATGAAGAATGTCGTTCATCCTGCGCACGCCTTCCCGGCAGGGGGTACACTTGCCGCAGGATTCGGAAACGAGAAATTCGATGAAGTAGCGCGCCAGGTCAACCATACAGGTTTTTTCATCCATGACAATCATGCCGCCCGAACCCATCATGGAACCTGCATCCCAGAGAGAATCGAAATCAACCGACAGATCAATCATGGAAGCCGGAATGCAGCCTCCGGAAGGACCGCCGGTTTGCACTGCCTTGAATTTTCTGTTGCCGGGGATGCCGCCGCCGATATCGTATACGATATCCTTCAAAGGAATTCCCAAAGGCACTTCCACAAGGCCGATATTGTTGACTTTACCGACTAGCGAAAAGACTTTTGTTCCGGAATTGTTCGGAATGCCGATTTCGGAAAACCATTTGCCGCTGCGGGAAATTATCACCGGAACATTGGCCCAGGTCTCGACGTTATTCAAATTAGAGGGACGATCCCAAAGACCGTGTTCGACTGTATGAATATACTTGGCGCGGGGCTCTCCCGCTTTTCCTTCCAGAGAAGCCATTAAAGCGGTGGATTCACCACAGACAAAAGCTCCGGCACCTTTGCTGATTTTAATATCAAAGCTGAAATTGGTTCCCAGAATGTTTTTACCCAGCATACCGCGGCTGCGGGCATCCCCGATAGCTTTGGTCAGATTGGCGACAGCCAGCGGATATTCATTGCGCACATAGATGAAGCCTTCCTGCGCGCCTATGGCATAGGCGCCGATAATCATGCCTTCGATAACGCTGTGGGGGTCGCCTTCCATAATGCTGCGATCCATGTAAGCGCCGGGATCGCCTTCATCGCCGTTGCAGATAACATATTTTATGTCGCCGTGAGCGCTGCGGCAACTCTGCCATTTCACACCGGCGGGAAAACCGCCGCCGCCGCGTCCGCGCAGCCCCGATTTAATTATTTCGTCAATAATTTCATTGGCTGACATCGTCGTCAGAGCCTTGTGCAGGCTTAAATAACCGCCCCGGGCGATATATTCATCAATGCTTTCGGGGTCAATGACGCCGCAGTTGCGGGTGGCAATCTTAATCTGTTTTTTATAAAAAGGAATTGCTTCCATTTGAGGAATATCTTTCAGATATTCCGACACGTTCCCCTTCAGATAATGTTTCTTTTCGCATTTCGCTATAATATCTTCTGCGTCCGTCCGATAAATCGGCTTGATTTTATCAATATTACCCTTGCCAATCTGTTCCAGGAGCTGCGGAACTTTTTCCGGAGTCATCTTGCCAAAGGAAAGGCGGGGCTTGTCTTTTTCAATCACGTCAACCAGCGGCTCAATAAAATCCATTCCCATCGAACCGGTTTTAGCTAAAATATAGGGAAGCTTTTTCTTCTTAATTTCCTTGTCCAGAGCTTCATAAACTTTATCAGCGCCGGACGCGATGCCGCTTGTTGCCATACCCACGATTATCTTGACGCTGGAGGGAAAAAGGGATTTGGCGCCTTTTTCTCCCGCTTTTTTCAATTCATCAATCGAGCTGATTTTCTTCACTTTCTCACCCCTGTTTTCTGTAATTTCTCAATATCTTGGGAATCTCATCCTGTGTGAGATACGGATGGATGTTACCGCCTATCCGCACAACCGGTGCCAGCGAGCAGCAACCCAGGCATCTTACCTCTTCCAGGGTAAAAACGTTGTCTTTTGTTGTTTCGCCGCATTCAACGCCTAAATCTCTTTTGAGCCTGTCCATCAAATTAAACGCCCCCTGAACGTGACAGGCTGTTCCGGCGCAAACCTCAATCAGGTACTGACCACGCGGCCGCAGGCTGAAGGAATTATAAAATGTCGCCACTTCATAAATCCGGCTGGCCGGAATTTGCATCTGCGCGCCGACAGCGAGCAACGCTTCCTTGGGCAGATAATTATATTCGTTTTGAATATCCTGCAAAATACAAATCAGCGAACTCTTGTCACCGCCGTGTTTTTTCACGATTTCTTTTGCTTTTGCCTCTACTGTAGTGGCTTTTTTCATGCTTAAATCACCTCAGAAAATTCTTCACTGTCCCCTGGATTATTAATCCCAAGCTTCCAGGCAATCAACCTTATTTAAAAGTTTCTTATGTTCTTTATTCACTCTGGATTGAATCATCTTTATTTCATCTTCGCTCAGATGGCGGAAACGACCCTGTGTTTTGTAATAATCGGTTATCGGCTTTAACTTTCTGGGCATCTCCGAGGAAAGCTTATATTTGCCGTTTTCCACTTCGTAAAGCGGGAAAATTCCCGTTTCCACCGCCAGACGTCCCAGAGCAATTGTCAGGTGCGAAGGAGAACGCCAACCTGTCGGACAAACAGAGAAGCAATGAATATAGGCAGGCCCTTTTACTTTCTTTGCTTTTTCCACCTTGTTGATAAAATCCAGCGGATAACTGGGGCAGGCTGTCGCCACATAAGGAACATTATGGGCAACCATTATTTCCGTCACATTTTTCTTCCAGGTCTTTTGACCCATGCTGACTTTGCCGGCCGGAGCCGTCGTAGTGGAGGCGCCCATTGGCGTGCCGCTGGAGCGCTGAATGCCGGTATTCATGTAAGCTTCATTATCGAAGCAGACAAAAAGCATATTATGGCCGCGTTCCATCGCTCCGGAAAGCGCCTGCAGACCGATATCCATCGTGCCGCCGTCGCCTGCCATGCCGACGACCTTAATCTCGCGATCATCAATCTTGCCTTTCCGGCGCAAAGCTTTAAGACCGGCTTCCACACCGGAGGCCACCGCTGCCGCATTTTCAAACGCCACGTGAATCCAGGGCACTTCCCAGGCAGTTGTCGGATACATGCTGGAAATAATTTCCATACAACCGGTGGCGGAAGCTATTACAGTATTTTCACCCAGCGCCTTGCACATCAGCCTCACGGCCAGCACTTCTCCGCAACCTTGGCAGGCGCGATGGCCGGCAGACAGCAATTCTTTTTTATTAATGAGTCGCGGGGCAAATAAATCGAAATTTTCTACAATATTCATTATTCTCTCACCCCCCAGAATTCATAAGTGTCAACATTAGCTTCCCCTTTAATGACGCGGTTAATCATTCCGGTAAAATCGGCAACCGTGACATCGCGGCCACCCAGGCCGATGATAGAGCTGTAAATAACGGGCTTATGGCTTTCGTTATAAAGGGCGGCCTTGACTTCCCCGCAAACCGGCCCGCCGGGGCCGCCGAAAGAAACGGCCCGGT
The DNA here is from genome assembly GCA_022703375.1 of Deltaproteobacteria bacterium. Classification (GTDB taxonomy): domain Bacteria; phylum Desulfobacterota; class Syntrophia; order Syntrophales; family Smithellaceae; genus JAKLDS01. Next base: position 4,571 of record JAKLDS010000008.1, read on the forward strand.
CGGTAACCAATACTCTTTTTGCTTTCATTAAAACTTCCTTTATTTCCGCAAACGGGAAAGGACGCCATAAACGCAATTTTACAAGACCAACGGAAGCTCCCTGAGCCTGCAATTCATCAATAGCCATTTCCGCTGTTTCACCCATCGAGCCCATTGTTAAAACGAGCAGTTCGGCATCATCCGCCTTATATGTCTCAACGGGTTTGTAAGTGCGGCCGAACATTTTCGCCCACTCTTCCCAGACTTCCAGAATAATCTTTTTCGAGCTCTTCAGAGCTTCGTTTTTAGCTTTCAGAATTTCCGTAAAATAATCGGACATCGCAAAAGCACCCATTGTTACAGGCTTGCTCGGATGCAGTGTGGCAAAAGATTCCCGGGGCGGCAAAAATTTATTCACCAGTTCCTGATCCGGGAATTCCACAGGCTCCACCATGTGTGTCAGCTGGAAACCGTCAATATTAACGCAAATCGGCAGATTGACATCTTTATGTTCGGCAATTTTAAAAGACTGGATGGATAAATCAATTGCTTCCTGGCCGTTTTCCACAAACAGCGATATCCAGCCGCAATCACGCTGCGGCATAATGTCCGAGTGATCATTCAGTATATTTAAAGGTCCTGAAACGGCGCGGTTGGCAATGCCCATCACCAGCGGCAATCTCATCGCGGAAGCAATCGGCAGAATTTCGTGCATCAGCATTAAACCCTGTGAGCTTGTTGCCGTGTAAACGCGGGCTCCCGTGCCGGAAGCGCCGATAATCGCGCTGATGGCCGAGTGTTCGGATTCTACAGTGACAAATTCCGCGTCAATTTTACCGTCAGCTACCAGATCAGAGAGATGTTCCCCGATGTGCGATTGGGGAGTAATGGGGTAAACGGCCGCCATATCAATATTGCACTGCCCGACAGCTTCGGCCACAGCCAGTGCCACTTCCATTCCAACACGTTTAGCCATGCTTATCCCTCCTCCACCATTGCTATTGCTCTGGGCCAGCATTCATGGGAGCAGATGCCGCATCCTTTGCAATAATCCAGATTAGCTTTAAAAAAACCGTCTTCGGTTTGTGAGACGCATCCTTCCGGACAAAAAACATAACAGATGCCGCACTTAATGCATTTCTGGTTGTTCCAGACCGGACGCTGTGCCCGCCAGCTTCCCGTATGATATTCGCTGGCGCTGCCCGGATTAAGAACGACACAACCTGTTATTATCTCCTGCCAGGGAGCTGGCCCTTTTTTCTTTGTCATGACAATAACACCTCAAAATAATATATTGATTGCTGCTTAAACAAAAAGTCTGAAATATAATAATTTTCAATAATTTGACGACGCCTGACAGCGCCGCAAACAGACTTTTCACTAATTAACTGATTTTATTTCGTCATATGCCCTTTTCATTGCTGTTAAATTCTTCTGGGCAATCCTGCCGAAGCGGTGCTCCACGGGATCCTTTAACGAATCGAGTTTCATTGCTTTAGTTATTTTCAGCAAAGCGCCAATCATTGTGGTGTTGGCAATAGGCACTCCCAATTCCTTGCGGGCAATACTGGTGCCGTCAACAGTGGCTACCGTGCCGCTGAAATTAAGATCCTTTTTAACTTCTGCAGGAGACTTTGTCGTATTGACAATCAAAATGCCTTCCGGTTTCAGGCCGTCGGTTACATTTATCAGGCCAATCAGGCTGGAATCCAGCACGACAACCACATCCGGCTTGTAAATTCCTGAACGCTTCTTGATTTTCTGATCGTCTACGCGGCTGAAAGCGGCAACCGGCGCGCCTCTTCTCTCCGGCCCGAAGCTGGGGAAGCCCTGCGCGTATTTTCCTTCAGCAATGGCCGCCTGCGCCAGCAGCTCCACGGATGTCACCGCTCCCTGACCGCCTCTGCCATGCCATCTGACTTCTATCATGAGTTCTAATCTCCCCTAATGGATTATAAGCTGTTAAACAATTTGAGGCCAGTTTCCTATTATATTTGGTTTTTTCTGTCAATATTTTTTTGCACTGCAATATAAAACTGTGACCTGTTAGTTCCTAAGCTGCCAGTATTCTTGCGCTTCTTCGTATAAATCGCGGCCCTGAGCGTCATTAACAACAATCAGGGGAAAATCTTCAACATAGAGCCTTCGGATAGCTTCCGGACCAAGTTCTTCGTAAGCTACCAGCTCGGCTTTTTTGATGCACTGCGCCGTCAGGGCGGCAATGCCGCCAATCGCGCCGAAATAAACTGCCTGATGTTTTTTAATGGCGGAAACCACGGCAGTGCTTCGTTTGCCCTTGCCAATCATCGCCCGCAGGCCTGCCGTAATCAGCTGCGGTGTGTAGCTGTCCATGCGGTAACTGGTTGTGGGGCCGATTGAGCCGATAGCTGCTTTGGGCGGTGTCGGAGTCGGAGCAGCATAGAAAATAACGGCGTGAGCCAAATCAAAGGGGAGTTTTTCGCCCCTGGCCAAAGCTTCGCAAAGCCGCCGGTGAGCAACATCCCTTGCCGTGTAAATCTCACCGCTCAACAAGACCATATCGCCGGCATGCAGCGACGCAATTACTTTTGCTGTTAAAGGTGTCTTAATTTTTCGTGGTGTTATTACTTCGGTCATAACAACTTTCCTTAATGCTTTAATTCAGCAAAATTGGACTCTTTACAAAGTTGTCTCTTTATGTCGTGCGACGTGACACTGTATGTTGATTGCCACCGGCAGCGAGGCAATGTGGCAGAGCATCATTTCCGCGTGCACGGCGAGCGCGGAAACCCTGCCGCCCAAACCGCCGGGGCCGATTCCCAGTTTATTAATTGCCGCCAAAAGTTCTTTTTCCATCTCTGCGAGTCGCTTATCCGCTTCATTTTTTTTGCCCACAGGACGCAATAAAGCTTTTTTTGCTAAAATACAGGCCTGCTCCAGAGAACCGCCGATTCCCACACCCACAATAATGGGCGGGCAGGGATTCGAACCGGCTTGCGCGACTGTTTCTAAAACCAGCTTTTTAATTCCCTCAATTCCGGCTGCCGGAGTCAGCATAGCTACCTTGCTCATGTTTTCGCTGCCGCCGCCTTTGGGCATGGCAATAATCTTTATTTTATCACCGGGAACAATATCGACATGAATAATCGCCGGTGTATTATCCTGAGTATTTTTTCTGGTAAGCGGGTCACAAACTGATTTGCGCAGATAACCTTCTTTGTAAGCCTGACGCACGCCTTCTTCTATTGCGTCTTTCAAACTTCCGCCAGCGATATGAACATCCTGGCCTAATTCCACGAAAACGACGGCCAATCCCGTATCCTGACAAATCGGCATTTTGCTCTCGGCGGCAATGGCTGCGTTGGCGATTATCTTTTCCAGCACCTGACGACCCAGGGCGGATTCTTCTTTTTTGACTGATTTTTTCAGACCGCGAACGACATCGTCACCCAGACAGGTATTGGCCTCAATAAAAAGCTTTTTTACCGCCGCTGTTATTTGTTTACAATTAATCCGTCGGATTTTATTTTTTATTTTCTTTTCCATATATTATGTAACCTTTTATTCACAGGTTATTTTAAAAGGCAATCCATCTTTAAGCGCAAAATATTCAATGCAATTTTTCCCATTTTCTTTATATTCCCTCTTGCCATAATCCGCATAATAGGCTGCTTTATCGGGAGATAAGAATCCCCTCTTACTTAAATCCGTCCATGAAAAAGGAGAAACAATGAGTCTCAGATATGGTATCAAATAGAACCATGCAATTACTACTACAATCACAGCAATGATTATTTTTATTATTATTCTTATCCTATTCTAAAGGGGTTTTCTCCCCGCACATTACACGACATTTTAAAACAGTCACAGGCAAGGCGCACAAATAACGAGGAATGAGGCGTACTTTTTACGTACGCCGCAATGACGAGATATGCAGTGCAACGCAGCATCTGGCTGCTTTAAAGTGTCGGGCTACATACCACGACGGAATTCCAAGGATTTCGAAATCGTCATCTTATCCACATATTTCAAATCCCCGCCCATCGGCACACCCATGGCGATGCGTGTTAATTTGATATCCTTATCCTTGAGCAGGCGCATAATCAGCAGGGCAGTGGCTTCGCCATGCACATTGGGATTAGTGGCGATGATTACTTCCTTAATATTGCCGTTATTGATCCGCGTTGTGAGTTCGCCCAGCCGCAGATTTTCCGGCCCGATGCCGTCGAGCGGCGCCAGAGCGCCGTGCAGCACATGATACATTCCGTGAAAAACGCCGCTTTCTTCGATGGCGACCAGGGCGTCGGGCTCTTCGACAACACAGATAACATCCTGCTCGCGCGCCGGATTAGCGCAAACCTCGCATAATTCATTTTCTGTCGGATTCAAGCAAACCCGGCAGAGCCGAATTTTTCTTTTAACTTCGACAAGGCTCTCGGCCAGCTTGCGGACATCTTCTTCGGAGGCGCGCAAAATATAATTAGCCAGCCGCGCCGCTGTTTTTTCACCGATGCCGGGCAGTTTGCCCAGTTCGGAAATCAGCCGTTTAATGGGCTGGGCGTATGCTTTCATAATTAACCTTTATGACAACTATCAGTATTATCCTTAATATTACATACCCATGCCGGGGATACTCAACCCACCCGTTATCTTTCCCATTTCCGCCGCCGACATTTCCTGCGCTTTGCGAATGCCTTCGTTGACAGCCGCGGCGATTAAGTCTTGCAGCATTTCGACATCATCAGAATTGACAACATCTTTTTCAATCTTCAATGAAACAACTTCGAATTTGCCGTTGACCACCACTTTTACCATGCCGCCGCCGGCCTGTGCCTCGACCGTTTTAGTTTCCAATTCCTGCTGCAGGCGAGTCATTTTCTCCTGCATCTTTTTTGCCTGCTTCATGATATTGCCCAAATTATGCACTATTAAAACCTCCTACTTTTTATCTGTTCTTGCTTTTATTTCGATTATTTCCGCGCTCGCAAATTCACTAAGAATTTTCTGCAGCAGCGGATGATTCATGGCCTCGCGTTTAATATCATTAATGGCAAGAGTCTTGCTGCGCCCGTTGCCGCCATTGTCAGCCGCTTTTTCGGTTTGCCCTTCTCTGATTTTTACAGCGGTTTCTTCCTGTAAAAACTTTGAGGCGGCTTGTTCCAGCTTTTCTCTTTGCGATTTTTCGCTGATGTCGTCAAGAAAAATGTAATCTTTGGGGAAGCCCAACTCCAGCCTTCCCTTACCGCAACTTAAGAATTCAGCGGAATCCATCTTAGCCGCCAGCAGGGGATTCTCCCTTTTTAGAAATATTTTAAAGTTATTGCATAGCTCCATCAAATCGGCGGCAGCTTTCATCTGGCCGCCCGTATTCTCCGCTTTATTCAGGACGGGGATATTTTTTTTTTCAACTTCCGGCGCTGCCGCCGGAGCGGGAATTGTTTTTTTGCTGATTGAGGCATTGCCGGAATCCTGACCGGAACTGCGCGCCAGTTTTTGTTCAAGGGCTTCCAGGGTCGAGACTATTTCCCCCAGGGGAATAATCGGTTCCAGATAAGCCATTTTCACAATAATCGTTTCCAGCTTCAGGCGGGGTTCCTGCGAGCGGTGAAAACTGCCTTCTTCGGCAATGAGGATTTCTACATAGCGCTGGATGCTTTCTCTGGTCGCTCCCTCAGTCTGGACCTGCATTTTTTCAATCTGTTCCGGAGCGATGTCAAAAGAAGAACTGCTCGCACCGGCAATCTTTACCAGCATCATGTTGCGGAAATGCCTGAGCAGCATCGAATAAAAGTGACGCATATCAATGCCCGCCAGATAGGCCTCTTCCAGAATCATTAAACCCGCACCGGCATCCTGTTTTAAGATGGCCTCCGAAAGGCGGAATAGATATTTCCGGTCAACAAGCCCCAATATCTCTTCCACATCGGCATCGGCGATATCAATTCCCGCGTAGGAAATAACCTGATCAAAAATACTCTGGGAATCCCGCATGCTGCCGTCGCCGGCTTCTGCAATCCACGAAAGAGCAGTCGGACTGATTTTTATTTTTTCCGCCGCGGCGACGTTGCCGAGATTGGCCGCTATCTCTTTGAGGGAAATCCGGCGAAAATCGTAACACTGGCAGCGTGAAAGAATTGTGGCGGGAACTTTGAAGTTTTCCGTTGTGGCGAAGATGAAAATGACGTGTGCGGGTGGCTCTTCCAGTGTTTTCAGGAGAGCGTTGAAGGCTTCGCGCGTCAACATGTGCACTTCATCAATAATATAAATTTTGTATTTAGCGGCGGCCGGGGCAAACCGGACATTTTCCCGCAGTTCCCGGATTTCATCAATGCCGCGGTTGGAAGCGCCGTCAATTTCGCGGACATCCAGTGAAGAGCCTTCGGTAATTTCCCTGCAGTTAGGGCAGACATTACAGGGAACGGCAGTCGGCCCCTTTTCGCAATTGAGAGATTTAGCGAGGATGCGGGCGACTGACGTTTTGCCGACGCCGCGCGGGCCGCTGAAAAGAAAGGCATGCGCCACCCGACCCTGTGCAATGGCATTGCGCAGAGTTTTAACAACATGCTCCTGGCCGGCGACTTCTTCAAAATTTTGCGGCCGGAATTTGCGGGCGAGGACTAGATATTCCAAATTTCCTCCAAAAAACCTAAAACATTCCAAATCAAGATGATATCGAGGCGGCTAGGAGGAGGCGACGAGGCGTATTAGTAATACGTTGAGGAAGCCGACGACGAAGCCAACAAAGATAGCGCTTGATTTAGATTGTTTTAATTGGTGGCCAGGTTTACCGCAACACACGATGGACATTGCTGCCGCTGCTTCCTTCCGGACCTGACGGAGTTCACAAGCCTTCGTTGCGCGGGACCCGGCCACACTAATTACAATTATCTTTAAGGTGGCTTTTAATTGATAAAGCTCAAGGAATCAACTCATATTTTTTATCGTTATATTAGTTATGAAAAACAGAGGCTTGTCTGATTATCGGAAATCGCATATCGGTATCGGCGCGGTTTTTCTATAAGACAAAGCAAAAGATGATTTATGGCCAAACTGACTTTAACTGCATCTGTCTTATTATCCGGCCATTTTCAATGGAGGGGTTGATAATATTTATTGATTATAGTGCACCAAGAGCTTCGAGGTCAGCCAGATCTTTTTTTCTACCAGTAGCACGTTTGTTGGCAACATATTGTTCTTTGCCTAAGAAAAATACCGGAGTGTCGCCGTATGTACCGGCTGCTTTTCCTTTATCGGCCACTTCCCATTTCACCCCGGTTATGGAAGTTATGATGTCAATACGAACAGGCGGCTGCCCCAATTGAACAACAGAATTTTGTTTCTGAAAATCATCAGCAGTTAAATTTAAAGAACCAAAACCAAAATCGGCAAGTGCTGATAATATTTTTTTTGCGTTTTCTGAAGAGGAGTGCACAAAAATATCTATATCTCCGGTAAAACGCGGCGCACCATGAAAGGCCAGAGCATAAGAACCGACAATAATGTATTCGACTTTATGCCCGTTGAATAACTCGAGCAATTCTTTGAAGTCTTTCTGTACTTCCATAATATTGTTTTCTCAGGTAATCGACGGTTGCAACGCGCTCTTCCGCGGGACGGCTTAACCAATATAAGAGGTTTTCTTTTGCGGATTGCGGGTCATTAAGATTGCTTTTTCGGACAATATTTTTGTTCATGCGCATGGCTGATAATTACCATAAAATTAATATTTTCTATAAGATAAATTTACATCATCAAATTAATTATTGCAATTGTTATCTGGAATTGCATATTGCTATCAGCGCGGTTTTTCTATAAGACAAAAGCAAAAGAGGAATTATGGCTAAACTGACTTTGGAAGAATGGGTTGCCCGTTTAAAGAAAAATAAAAGTTTTGCGCATAACGCCGCGGCAGTAGTGGAGATACCCGCCAAAGCCGGCGATTGGGAAGAATATCCTCAGTGGGTAGATTCTCGCCTGCAATCAGTTCTGAAAAAGCGGGGGATGGAGCGGCTCTACAAACATCAGGCGCAGGCTGTGCGCTTTATCCGCAATCATCAGGATGTCGTGCTGGTGACGCCGACGGCGAGCGGCAAGACTCTCTGCTATAATCTGCCCGTTCTGCAAAGTATTCTGGAAGAGCCGGAAGCGCGCGCCCTTTACATGTTCCCGACCAAGGCGCTCGCGCAGGATCAGATGCACGAAGTCCACAGCCTGATTTCCGATTTGCAGGCCGATATAAAGACCTACACTTACGACGGTGATACGCCGGACGATGCCCGTCAGGCCATTCGCAAACAGGGGCATATTGTCGTCACCAATCCCGATATGCTGCACGCCGGCATTCTCCCGCATCATACCAAATGGCAAAAGCTTTTCAGTAATTTGAAATATGTAGTCATTGACGAACTGCATATCTACCGCGGCATCTTCGGTTCGCACTTTGCCAATGTCATCCGCCGCCTCGTGCGGATTTGCCGTTTTTACGGCGCCAATCCAGTATTTATCTGCTGCTCGGCGACAGTGGCCAATCCCCGCGAGCACGCGGAAAAAATATTGGAGCGCCAGGTCGCCCTGCTGGATAAAAGCGGCGCACCCACGGCGGCCAAAACTTTTATTCTTTACAATCCGCCGCTCGTGAATATGGAGCTGGGCATCCGCCAGAGCGCCATGACGCCCGCGCGCAAAATCGCGGCTGATTTGATTGCCAATGATATTCAGACAATTGTCTTTGCCACCAGCCGCCTCAACGTAGAAGTATTGACCAAATATCTGAAAGATAAGTTCGTCAAACAAAAGCCGATTGATGATCATTTTGTCACCGGCTATCGCGGCGGCTATCTGCCGAATCTGCGCCGCGAAATCGAAAGCGGCTTACGCACGCGCGAGGTCATGGGTGTGGTCAGCACCAACGCGCTGGAGCTGGGTATCGATATCGGCAATCTGGAAGCATGCATCATGGCTGGTTATCCCGGTTCGATTGCCAGCACCTGGCAGCAGGCGGGACGCGCCGGGAGACGCGCCGGCCACAGCCTCGCGATCCTGATTGCCCGCAGCAATCCTCTTGACCAGTTCATCATGGAAAATCCTGAATACTTTTTTGCCCTCTCACCCGAGCATTGCCGGATCAATCCCGATAATCTGCTCATTTTGCTGCATCACATCAAGAGCGCGGCTTTTGAATTGCCTTTTGAGAAGGGCGAAAAATTCGGCGGCGAAAATCTGGAGGAATTTCTCCAGTATCTGGAAGAAAAGGGCGTGCTGCACAGAACCGATGACCGCTGGCACTGGGCGGCGGAGAGCTACCCCGCCGACGAAGTCAGTCTGCGTTCCATCAACCCGGAAAACGTCGTCGTTGTGGATACAACCGAAACAGGCAACCACAAGGTAATTGCCGAAGTGGACTGGGACAGCGCTTTTACCGCCCTGCACGACGATGCCATTTATCTTTTGGCCTCCGAGCAATACCATGTGGACAAGCTTGATCTCACGGGAAAGAAAGCTTATGTGCGCAAGGTTGATTCCGATTACTATACCGATGCCATGACCTACACCAATGTCCGGGCGATTGATTCTTTTGATAATGTGCGCGGTGCCGGCGCTATTGTCGAGCACGGCGAAGTGCAGGTAGTGCGCAAGGTGGTGGGATACAAGAAAATCAAATTTTACACTTCGGAAAATCTGGGCTACGGCGATGTGAACCTGCCCGAAAAAGACATGCACACCACCAGCTACTGGTTTACGATTCCGCGCGACCGATTGAAGAAATTGAATTTTTCTCCGGCGGAAATAATTGATGGTTTGAGCGGCCTTGCTTATACGCTGCATCATTTGTCGGCGATGTTTTTGATGGCCGATTCCCACGATATTGACCGGGCGCTGGGCGATAAAAGCGGCGAGTGGTTTGTCAGCCAGGGAAAAACCGGCCGCATCATTACCTCTTTTGCCAACGGGCAAAGGGAAGTGATCGACGGCAAAGAAGGAGTGCGGATTGACGAATTCGATCCGACTATTTTTATTTTTGATTCCTATCCCGGCGGCATCGGCTTTTCCGAGCTCCTCTACCGCGAACATAAAAATCTGCTCACGGCAGCCAAAAGCCTGATTGAAAAATGCCCCTGCGCCTACGGCTGCCCCTCCTGCGTCGGGCCGACACTGGAAGTGGGGAAGTCGGCAAAAGAGATTGTGCCGAAGATTATCGAGCTGATTACGGCGACCTCGTAAAGAAGGCCGAATGCTACGTTTCGCTATAGCCTTTCGTCGTTGCGGCGTATGTCAAAGATACGCCTCACTCCAAAGGCTTCGCGCGCCCGAAATACTCCGGGTTTTGCCTTGCCTGCGGCCTTTTTACAAGGTCGTAGAAAATAAAAAATCCCCTCCCTCGACGGGAGGGGCGCGGGGAGGGTGATACATTCATGTCGTTCAGGGCAAGAAAAGCGATTAAGCGCATGCTATAAAAACTGTTATTTCAAAACGCGACCTCAAATTTCATGAAAATATCATCGTTGACAAAGCCGTATTATTTATATACACATATCTACAAATGAGTAGATATTATACGGTGCTCAATGCAAGCTAAAAAAAATCTTCTAATTAAATATTTTCAGGATAATCTAGGTATTGTCCGATTTTCGGAGATGCTAAAGGCCGGGTTTCATCCTGATTCTCTTACATTTCTTCTCAAAGAAGGAAAGGTCGAAAAAATTGGCCGCGGCATTTACCGGCTGATAGATTATTTTACAGGTTCCCATCCCGATCTGGTTAATGCCTCTCTCCAAACACCCCGCGGCGTAATTTGTCTTCTATCAGCGCTGGCCTTTCATGAAGCAACAAATGAAATACCCGGATATGTGGATATAGCAATTCCCCGTGGCACCCATGCCAATAGAATTAAATACCCTCCTGTAAGATTTTATCAATTCGCTCCCGTGGCATGGAAAGCAGGAATCACTGAACATGATGTCGAAGGCAACAAAGTCAAAGTTTATTGTCTGGCTAAGACAATTGCTGATTGTTTTAAATTCCGAAACAAGATCGGAATTAATGTAGCGCGGGATGCGCTCAAGGTAGCCATAAACGAAAAAAATATTAAACCAAAAGAAATTATGCAGTATGCAAAAATTTGCCGTGTTGACAACATTATCAAACCAGTGCTGGAAGCAATCATATGAAAAGCGATGCGGTGAACATGCCCGCTTCTGTGCGAGCCCGTCTGCAAAACATAGCGAAAGAAACCAGCCGCCCTTTTGCGGAAATCCTGCAATACTATGGAATGGAGAGGCTGCTTTACCGCTTCAGTAAATCACCTTATGCCGCCGGATTCATTCTCAAGGGTGCGCTCATGTTTACGGCATGGGATATTCCCCAACGCCGGACAACACTGGATATTGATTTCTCGGCTCGTTTTGACAATCAGATAAACAGCATCGAGAAAGTTATAAAAGATATTTGCAAAATCGCGGTTATTTCTGACGGGCTTGTTTTTGATTCGAAGACTGTCAGGGGTCAGCGGATAAAAGAGGATGCTGATTACGAAGGCGTACGCGTAAAATTTGTCGGATTTCTGGAGCGTTCACGCATTCCAATGCAAATAGATATTGGCTTTGGCGATATCATTCACCCCAAACCGAAGATTATTGACTACCCGGTAATATTGGATTTACCAAAACCACATCTTAAAGGATACCCGCCGGAGAGTGTTGTCAGTGAGAAGTTCGAGGCAATGATGAAGTTAGGTTTGTTGAACAGTCGCATGAAGGATTTTTATGACATATGGCTTTTAATGCGGAAATTCGATTTTAGTGGAACAATCCTAACCGAAGCTTTGAAAAAAACATTTAATAATCGAAAAACGGAACTTCCTCAGAGGCGGCCTTTGTTTGCTCAAGAAATCTATGACAATAAATCAGATCGTCAAACGCTGTGGATGGCCTTTTTGAGAAAAAACGATATTAAAAACGCACCGGATAAATTATCGGCAATAGCCAAAACAATTGAGAAGTTTCTGATTAAACCTCTGGGAGCAATAAAAAAGGGAAAAGGTTTTAACGAAACATGGAAAGCCGCGGGGAAATGGGAGATAAAACCAACTTCTTAGTGACACTCGTTGATAGCGAGAAAAACGAAGCTCAAAACGTAAGTAGTAATGAGGCTCTCTGATAGTGAGACAAGCTGAAAACGAATGCAATGAAGTTTGAGGCGTAAGACGTAATAAAACTCAAAATTCAGGAACAACGTGAACCGAATTTAGCAAGTTGAATTATCCAATAGACAAAGGCTATTGGAAACTAATGAAGCTTAGATTTCGGAAATGCAGTGAACCGAAACCCTTAGCTGAATTATCCTACCGTAGGTTAAGGATATACCAGGTGCGAAGCGCTGTGGTAAAACGAGCGCAGCGAATGTTGAAGCGTTAGTCAAACTATCCCGCCGGTACAACCGGCAGGGACGCGGGATTGACACCTTAAACGTCAGAGAGGATAAGATGGCAATCAATAAAAAATATCCAATTGACGCAGAAAAACTTATAATTCAAGACCTGATCCTAGTAGCCTACTAATTGCTTCAACAAATGAAGCGATTAAGGTTGATAATCGCTTCATGAAAGAAGACCTTATGAAGTATATCCGGCAGCGGCCGTATTGTTCATTACGATTTAATCTGGCCGCAGATAGGGTGAATCCAGCCCCACTGTCATTCCCGCGCAGGCGGGAATCCATGCCCCTTTTGTCATTCCCCGGCTCGTGTGACCTTTAGGTTATGACCGGGGCGTAGTGCCCCTATAGTACCCTTTAGGGTATTCAGGGTAAATCCAGGATCACTAATATTCAAAAATTAATGTTATGCTATTTGTAAATGTAATTGACAGATTGCATAACATAGTGTAGGAAGTTTCCATGATTACGAGAATTGCAGAAAAAACGATACGAAAGCTGCTACGAGGATTTCCCATTGTAACATTAACGGGACCAAGGCAATCTGGAAAGACAACACTGGCCAAAGCAGTGTTCAAAAATAAACCATACACATCATTGGAAGAGCCGGATTTGCGTGAAGCCGCCAATAATGATCCGCGTTCATTTTTGGCGCGTTTTCCTGACGGTGCTGTGCTGGATGAAGTGCAGCGTTGTCCAAAAATCCTATCTTATCTGCAAACCCTTGTGGATGCCGATAGACGTATGGGGCTTTATATTCTCACAGGTTCGCAGCAGTTCGGATTAATGTCCGGCGTAACTCAATCTCTTGCGGGACGAACTTCTTTTATGGAATTATTGCCTTTTGCTGTATCCGAATTAGCACAGGCCGGAATTCTTCCCGCTGATATTGACAATATGCTGCTGACCGGCTGCTATCCACCGATCTATGATCGGAAGCTGGAACCGGCGGCATGGTTAAGCGCTTATGTTACAGCGTATGTTGAACGCGATGTTAGACAAATGCTCAAGATTCATGAACTGGAAACCTTCCAGCGTTTCGTGCGACTTTGTGCAGGGCGCACGGGACAATTGCTCAATCTTTCATCGCTGGCGACTGAATGCGGTATAACTCATAATACCGCCAAAGCATGGATATCAGTGATGGAGGCAAGTTATCTCATATTTCTTTTACGACCGCACTCGGCAAATTTCAATAAAAGATTAGTCAAAATGCCCAAGCTATATTTCTATGATACTGGTCTCGCGGCTTGGCTTTTGGGTATCAGAACAAAGGAACAGATGGTAACGCATCCATTGCGAGGCAATCTCTTTGAGACCTTTATCATTGCAGAGCTGATAAAAACAAAACTAAACAAGGGTGAGAAACCGTCCTTCTATTTTTGGCGCGACAGCAACGGTAATGAAGTTGATCTGATTATCGAGCAGAATACAAAATTGATGCCTATTGAAATTAAATCCGGCCGTACCCTGACGCATGAATCCTTTACCGGATTGGAAAAGTGGCGCACTCTGGCTGGTGCAAAGGTCACTACTCCGGCATTGATCTATGGCGGTGATGAATCATATTTGCAAAAGGGAATAAAAGTTATCGGCTGGAAAGATTGCGGCAAATTGCTTTAAGTAAAAGGGATAAAAATGTCAATTAAAAAAGATATTACAACGCAAGATGCAAAAGGCCAGGTGGTTTTATACAAAAACCGGTTGGAAGTTCGCTTAGAACAGAATACTGTTTGGTTGACACAAAAACAAATGTCCGAACTTTTTCAGAAAGATGTGCGAACGATTAACGAGCATATAAAAAACATATTTGCTGAAGAAGAGCTTGTATCGAAATCAGTTATCCGGAATTTCCGGATAACTGCCGCAGACGGGAAAAGCTACGACACGGCGCATTATAACCTTGACGTAATTATTTCCGTTGGTTACAGAGTTAAATCATTGCGTGGCACGCAATTCCGCATCTGGGCGACAAATGTTTTACGCAAACATCTGGTCGAAGGATACACCATCAATGAAAAGAGGCTAAAAGCGCAGCAAAGCAAAATTCAAGATTTGCAGGAAGCAGTTCGCTTATTAGGCAATATCGCGCTACTGGATGATGTGGCGGATGAGGCAAAGGGCATTGTGCAAATCATATCCGAATACTCAAGGGCACTGAATATTCTTGACGACTTCGATCACCAGCGCCTTGCTACACCCAAAGGCACAAAACAAACAAAATATGCGCTGGATTATACCGAAGCCAGAAATATTATTGATCAGATGAAAATCAAGTTTAAAGAATCTTCTCTGGTTGGGCAAGAAAAAGACAAAAGTTTTCAGGGTTCCATCGGAGCAATTTACCAGACTTTCGGGGGCAGAGATGTTTACCCCACGGTGGAAGAGAAAGCCGCGCACCTGTTATATTTCGTAACAAAGAACCACAGTTTTGTTGACGGCAACAAACGTATTGCCGCCGCGCTTTTTGTCTGCTTTCTGCAAGGTAACAAAATTTTATTAAACAAAAAAGGCAATAAGCGCATTGATGATAATGCACTGGTTGCTCTCACGTTGATGATTGCCGCAAGTAAGCCGTCTGAAAAAGATATAATGATAAAAGTTATCTTGAATTTAATGAATGAAAAGAAGTGATACAGGGATGTGAAAATATGGCGCTGTTCTTCATATAGAAGTGGATTGATATTTTGAGGTACGTCCCCTATTCCTCTCCCTAGTCCTCTCCTAATGGAAACAAGAAACATATATTCCAACATCCCCTCGGCGCCTCTAATAACTTTTGGCCTCGTTTTCATTATATTTATCTGTCCTTGACACTAAGACATATTTTCCCTATATTCCGTTCATGCAAACACAACCTTTTCAGGCTAAAATATTTGGGGCGGATGAATTATTAACTATTAAAGAAGCCAGCGATTGGGCATCGGCACACTTGGGTAAAAATGTTACCCAGTCAAATATCTCCTACCTCATCCAATATGGTCGTATCAAAAAAATAGGTGAAAATGGCTTTACGCAAATTATTAAACAAGAACTTATTGACTATTACAAAAGCTATAATGGTCATAGAGAAGTTTCATGGAAAGACCAACTTGGCGAGGATTTAAATTGGGCTTTATCTTTTGACCAATACAAGGAAGCGGAAACAACTTAACCCTTTGCGTATTTTTTACAACAATAGTGAGTCGTAATATGGTAAATTATCAGGACAATGAATTCGTTTTTGCAATATCTCTTGAAGATTTACAAAGCGAAGCGATACAAAAAATTGGTAGAGAGCTTACAGATGATGAAGTTGAAATTGCTAAAAAAGGGTTAGAATATGGTTTGTTAACAGACATTGATACTGTCTATAATGCCATCTTCGAGGAAATGATATAGCGTGAACTTGTCAAATAAGAAAATAAGCCCTTCAGATTTGCTGGCTTCTCAATTCTTAGAAAAAGCAAAGGAATTTAACGCAAGCATTGAATTGATCAAAGTTCTCAAATCCCGAACATATCGTATCGGCGAAAGTCACATTTTAGTGCGTGCTTCATCTGAAGGTAACAGAAGATATTTTTTTGGCATAAATTATATTACAGTTGAAGAAATTGCAAATCTTGATAATCCATTTATCGCTTTTATATGTGGATCAGTAGAAAAAACAGTGATTATTCCAGCTAAAATATTTTTTAAGCATCTTCCCAATATAAGTCATGACAGAAACGGTGAATACAAAATCAATATTGATAATGATTTAAATATTGTATTGGCTGGAAGAAATAATAGAATTGATTGCAGCACATTCATTAATAATTGGAACTTACTTTTATCTCCACCAGTAATTCATGAAGAAGCAAAAAATACAGTTGAAGAAAGTCTTCATTCAATTTTGCAAGGTCGTTTGATTGAGATTGGCAATATTCGCGGATATCAAACTTATTGCCCAAACAAATCAAAAAAGTTTAATGAAAAAAAGTTGGACGAAATAACAACTTTGGAAATTTGTCCCCAACTGCAATTCTCTGATTACAACTTACTTAGACAGATTGATGTTTTATGGTTCAGAAATCGCGGAAGTAATTTTATTCCAGAATATGCTTTTGAGGTCGAATTATCAACAGGCGTTTGGTCAGGAATCGGAAGAATGGCAACATTAATGGATTATGAGAATGTCAGATTCTACATAATTTCCAATGATGCTAAGAAATACAAACAAGTCATCAACTCTTTTTCTGAATATGAAGAAAGATATAAGTTTGTTTCAAATGATTTAATTGGTGAACTTTATTCAGCTGAATTAAATTTAAAAGACCTGAGAATTGATATCGGTTTGTAAAACATCGTCCATGCCATTCCTTGCTCGTTTAATCCAAGATAATGAAAAAATTGCCGCATATTCCTTTATCCATTCTGTTGCAACTACTTTAGGAATGTCAATATATGAAGATGTTTCAGTTATCTTGGCCAGAGGTGATGCAAAAGAATGCTTTAGAAATTACGGCGTAGGTGGAGTAGTATCAAAGGAGCAGAGCTCAATAATAAAGAAGATAGTTACTGAGTTGCGAAATGGTAATCGCAAAGCCAATATACAAATGGAAACAAATGAAATATTGAAAGTTTCTTCTGACGGGGGGAGATTCCAAAAATCAGGAAACATTGCAGACTTTTATATGAATCGAGATGGAGTTGAGTATTACTTCGAGATTAAAACAGTAAAACCTAATATCGATGTTTTTGAGAAGAGTAAAACAAAATTGTTAGAATGGGTTGCAAGAAGACGTGCGCCAGTCAAAGTATTTCTTGCATTACCATATAATCCTTATCATCCTGAACCATACTCACGCTTTACAGAAACTGGAATGATGGATGCACCAAATGATTTTTTAGTTGGTGATCAATATTGGGACTTCGTTGGGGGGCAAAATACATTTCCTCAGTTACTCGAAGCATTTGATGAAGTTGGAAAAGAATACAAAGAGAAGTTGCAAGCAAAGTTCAAACAAATTGCCAAAGAAAGAATTAATTCATATTAGAGCTATTTCGAAGTCATCACGCAGGCTAATTCGGGAGACATAACACCTATTTCAAAACCTTAAGTATTAAAAAGCGTTAATAGCAGCCAAATTTTTATTAAATTAACGAATAATTGACAAAATATCGTTAATTTGCTATGGTGCTGACCATGGCTACAACAAATACAATTATAAATTCTATCAAAGATCTTAAGTCCCTATATGAGCAGTTGCGTAAAGGCAAAGCGTCGCTGCTGAAGCTGATTGATGAATCCGAGCTTTCGGAAAGCGTTTTCAATTCCAATGCCATTGAAAATTCCACGCTGACGCTTAAAGAGACCGAACGCATTTTGCTGGAGCAGGAAATATCCCGCAATGTGACGGTGCGAGAAGTGTTTGAGGCAAAGAATCTTGCGCGAGTGCTGGAGTATATTCGAAGTAAGCCGAACGAACCGGAGCTTTCCACGGAGATTATTCTTCTTCTCCACAAAATGCTTATGGGAAATATCAATGATGTTATTGCCGGACGTTTCCGTAAAAAGGGTGAGTATGTGCGAGTGGGCACGCATATTGCGCCGGCGCCCGAGCATGTGGAAAGAATGATGGAAGAAATTATTTTGGATTATTCCGCCGATCACTCCTCTTACTTTATCGACAAGATTGCCAAGTTCCATCTGGATTTTGAAACTATTCATCCGTTTTGCGACGGCAACGGCAGAATGGGACGCGTGATCATTAATTATCAACTCGAAAGATTTGGGTTCCCCAATGTCATTATTCGCGACAAAGAGAAACGAATTTATTATGAGGCTTTCCGCGAATACAAGGATCACAAAAAGACAAAGGACATGGAGAAGATTATTTCTCTGGCTTTGACGGAATCAATGCATAAAAGAATTGCCTACCTGCGCGGCGACAAAATAACTTCGCTTGCTGATTTTGCCAGGGTTCATAAACAATCGATTAACGCTTTGCTTAACGCCGCCCGCAGGCAGACCATCCCCGCTTTTCGGGAAAAAGGTGTTTGGAAAATCGGGAAGTATTAAGATGTGAAATCAGTGGAAATAATCGGGACGGGTACAATTAATAGTATGTCAAAATTAGATGATCAGATTCTAGTATTTAATAAGTATCTTGAAGAACGTATCCAAAGAAAATACAATGAAATGAATATGCCTGACACTGATGATCGCAGCAAAGATCTTCTTGAGACTGAGATTGCTGAGGCCGAAGTTATATTTAATTACTTCAAAAAAATATTTTACGATGAATCATGATTGGAAAATAATCAGTTAAATTCCATAAATTCCAGGAACAATATTTAATTCGAAAAACAAGGAACATTCCGGCGTCACGTCTTGAAGTAACATTATACCCAAAGGTTGCTTCTGAAAAAAAGTAACAGTCACATCAACGCATCAAGAGATTAATTCTTCGTTTCGCTCCTCATAAATAAGCAGAATCCAGTAATCACAGTTCCGAAAATTGCGATGCGACTATTATGCAACGCATTGCATAATAGTCTTGACTTTTGTGCAAAGCCCTGATAAATAGTCAACCATGAAACGCTACCTTTATGACCAGATAAAAAAAGATTTACAGAAGAAAATGGTTATTTTGACGGGGCCGCGGCAGGTCGGTAAAACGTGGATTGCCAAAGCAATAATGCCCGAATTCAAATCACCTCAGTATCTTAACTATGATAATATCGCCGACGCGGCAATCATTAATAATCAGTCATGGCCTGTCAAAAGCGACCTGCTCATTTTTGATGAAATACACAAGAAACCTCTTTGGAAAAAATTCATCAAAGGCGTCTTTGATACCCGTGCCAAAAATCAAGCCATCCTGGTTACAGGAAGCGCAAGGCTAGATACATTCCGGCAATCCGGCGAGTCGCTGGCCGGCCGTTATTTCCCCCTGCGGCTAAATCCAATTTCCGTGCGTGAACTAAAAGACACTGCTGAGCCGGAGGAAGCGCTGGCGCTACTCAATAAACTTGGTGGTTTCCCTGAGCCTTTTCTATCCGGTTCGGAAGCGGACGCGGCTCGCTGGCGCAATCAATACTATACAGATTTGATTCGGGAGGATATTCTGGAATTCGGCAGGCTGCAGGAGGTGCGTGCCATGCGGTTATTGCTGGAGCTGTTGCGCTCCCGCGTCGGTTCTCCCCTTTCTTACACATCAATTGCACAGGATTTGCAAATTGCGCCCAATACGGTGCGTCGGTATATTGATATTCTGGAAAGCCTTTGCATCGTTTTTACCGTGCGCCCCTTTCATGCCAATGTGGCCAGGGCGCTTTTGAAAGAACCAAAACTTTATTTTTATGACAGCGGTTTTGTTCAGGGTGGTGAAGGAATCCAGCTGGAAAATACCTGTGCGGTCTGCCTTTTGAAACATGTTCAATATTTGCAGGATATTGCCGGCGAGATTGTTGAACTTAATTATATTAAAACAAAGGAAGGCAAGGAAGTTGACTTTTCTCTCAGTAAAAAAGGAAAGGCGACGCATCTCATCGAAGTCAAGGCATCTGATGATTCACCATCGCCATCTCTGATCGCGCTGGCCAAAAAGTTACCGGAAGCATCTGCCCTGCAACTGGTTCAGAATCTAAGGCACGATCAGCAAAAAGACGATATTGCGATTGTCAGCGCCGGCCAATGGCTTGCCCAATTGTCTGCCTGATATTTGTGAGCCGCGGGGAAATAATGGGGACGGGTACAATTAATAGGGTCAAGAAACGTGGTCGCAGCTTTACTCTTGACAATTGCCACTGATAAACCACAGAAACCTCACCAGTTCCGGCTTGCAGCAAAATAAAGATTTCTGGATTCACCCTAAATAACCTGAAGGTCACGAGAGGTCACGAGCAGGAATAACAAAGTAAAAACAAGATTGCCACCCCGGATCGGAGTCCGGGGCAGGCTTGCTGGGGCGCTCCCCGCAATGACAAACAAGGCTCAATCAACCTCATATAAAAGCATCCATTTCTTTAAAGCATTCGCTGATGCCCACCACCCGCGCTCCACTCTGAATGGGATAGCCATTGTCCGTCATCGGGCATACTACCCAGGTGCGCTCCGGCTTCAGAGCCGCAATAGTATCGGCAAAGCCTCTGGAGAGATGCGGCGTCAGAGACGCTTTGATTTCAAAGGCGAGCTTTTTCCTGCCTTTGGTTAAAACCAGATCAATTTCCTCTCCCGATGATGTCCTGTAGAAAAATGGCTGCCACAGGGGAAGCTTATTGATAAGTTGCTCTATGCACCAGCCTTCCCAGGAAGCGCCGAATACAGGATGCCCATAAAGTTCCGTCATGCTCTCAATTTCCAGCAGCGTATGCAGCAATCCGCTGTCACGTAGATATATTTTCGGTGATTTGACCATCCGTTTTTTCAGGTTGATTTCCAACGGCTGAAGAACTCGGACCATAAAGGTCTGTTCCAGAATGTCTATGTATTTACGAACAGTGTTGTGTGACAAATCCATTGCTTGCCCGAATTTGGAGGCATTAAGAAGACCGCCGTGATAGTGGGCTGCCATTTTCCAAAAGCGGGACATGGCCGGCAGTGGAATTGTGAAACCAAAGGAAGGAATATCCCGGCTTAAATAATCCAGGATCATGTCCCGCCGCCAGGCATCGCTTTGCTTGTCGGTATCTGCAAGAAATGCCGGAGGAAAACCACCACGCCACCAGTGTCTTTTGAAATTCCATGCTTTTACAACAGGTCTGCCTGCCAGTTCATTCCACGTGAAAGGCGTCAGTTCAACATAATGAATCCGGCCGGCCAATGTCTCACTGCCTTGCCTGACAAGATCTCTGGATGCAGAACCAAGAATAAGAAAGCGTCCGGGCTTTCTGTCTTTATCCACCAGCGCCCTGAGAACTGGAAACAGATCGGGTTTTTGCTGAACTTCGTCTATGCAAACAAGTTTTGCTTTGTGTTCATTGAGAAAGAGCTCCGGGTCCTGCAATTTTCTTATATCCGAAGGTAGTTCCAAATCCAGAAATAGCGTATCCTTACGGCTGGAAAGCAGATGCCCGGCCAGTGTTGATTTTCCGCATTGCCGCGGTCCGATGAGCGCCGTTACAGGATTATTGCTTAATGATTGTTGAAGTTCACCGGCTGCTTGCCGGTCGATGTATCTTTGCATATTGTCACCCCTGATTACAATTTACAAAGATAGTAGCACAGATTTGATTAAATTACATCAACTCTTAAACGCTGACGTTTTCCAAAGCCAGTTTGAGCAGGAATATGACATCTGATTTAAGTTTTGTTTTAACCCAGCCTTTCTGTTTTTCCGTAAGCAATTCTCCCAAACCGCGCAGGATGTTTCGATCTGCCGTTTTTTCGACCTGGACAATGCACTTCTTCAGTACTTCGGGATACGAAATGCCTGCTCTTTTCTCCACAATTTCTTTGTTGATCGGCCAGTGGTTTTTCAGGAAAAACCAGACATCATAAATGTCCCGGCTTGTTTTGCCGATTCTCTCCTGCATGGCCATCAGCTTATGCGCAAACATATCCTCCCGAACCATAACCTGCATGGCCACGCCAAGATAGGTTTTTAGTTCATATTTCGAACCAAACACCCGGCGGTTGACTTCAATTTTGATATTGGCGGATTTATCATCATAGGCAAGCACAATCAGCAGGCTGAATCTTTTCCGGCGGGCTTCTTTGACTGTCCCATATTGCGCGGCTGTTTTTTCAATATAGGCAAAAACACGATCTGCTTCAGCTTCGTTAAGCAAATCAAAATCCAAATCCACGGAAAAGCGCTCCAAACCATGAAACATAAAAGCCGCCGTTCCACCCTTGAATCCCAAAAGCGGCGCAATGGTTATCTCGGTGTAAATGTCCTTGAGAATCTGGAATAAAATATTCTTATGTATGGCCAAGTTAATAGTCATTGTATTTAATTTCCGGCTTTAAAATCGGCGTAATATTTATTAACTTTTTTAGCCATCCGCTTATTATTATACATAGGCAGGATATCAAATACCCTATCCCAGTCCAATGCCCCCGGATTATCAAAATGGTAATCCGTATTGATATAGATCGTGTCCAAAAAGGCGCGTTCTTTTGTTGCAACAGCGGCGCCTTCCTGATTCAATACGCCCGCCGCGTCGGTCAGAACGGTATCCTTTATTTTTCTATAAATATATGTTTGGCCGTCAATGATTATTTCCCGCGTCAAGTAGGAGGCGACAAATATCTGACCGTAATACTGGAAAATAATGCCGGCGCGCGCCAGCACAGTTTCAAAGCTGACATAAGCGGGGGTGTATATCCGGCTGGCCAGTTCAATTTTGTCATAGTCTTTGTCTTTGGCATAGATTCCCCGGCGAATCCTGTATAAATCGCCTGTGCTGACATAGTAATTAATCCCGGCAATTGCCGACTTCCTGTCTGTCAAGCCCCACAGCAAAGAAATGTCCTTGAAGGTAAAAACTGTTTTTTTTGCTTTTAATATGGCGGATATTGGTTTCTTCATCGTTATATGAACTAAAGGTTCTATAATTTATAATCTATGGTTCATATTATAGCTTCAAGGGGAAATATTGCAAGAAAAATTTCCATTATATTCTGCCAGACATTTTTTCTTCGCAACCATTTGAATTTAAATCACAGGTACATTTAATTTCAGTGATTGCCCCACGGTTAATCCGGGCACGGGGCGGGCAAGTACGCGAGGATTGAAACTTGAAATTTTTCCAGCCGTAGGCTGGGCTTGCAGTCGCGTCTCTTAACTGTGCCCAGAAGCAATATTTAAGGGCGCATTAACCAAACAGTTACTCGAAACATCAGGCGGGGTAAGCAGAAATTGGCCAGAATGGTTTGGACGCACATTGAGAAAGCTAAGCCAAAGCGCGCTAATTGTATATTGATGCCTGACAATTTATTTTTTTTGTGATACTGAGGCAATTAATCAGGAGGTTTGATTATGTCTGTTTCGGAAATCATCAGCTATCTTGTGAGTGTCATAAGCATTGTTGTGGCAATTTGGCAAACAATCAAGAACAGCAATCTGAAGAAATATATAAGAACGGAAGCAATGGAAGTTTATTCGATTACCAGCATTCTTTTGGGAAACGCCCAGGAATGTCTGAAACAATTGCAGGGAGGGAATACCAATTTAGTCATGCAGGAAGCGGGAAAAACCGAGGGAATAGCGCAGGCTCTTTTTGCCCGTTCAATAAAAAACATTCATCACCACTTCGATTTTTCGCGTCAGGATGTTGAGAATTGGATCGCTAACAATAAAATTGATGCTCATCATAAATATGCATTCTTAAAGTATATTGAAAAATGAATGGAAATCATGCCGGTTGACAAGCGTATGTCGGCACCCGGATGTTATTTCCTGCGAATGAGGCCTGAATATTGTTTTCAGGCCTGCGCACAATTTAACGCTCCATCAATGTTATAAAGCCAGATGTTTCGTATTCGCCGCATTTTTGATGATGTTCTTCCCGCCGATCAACGGGCGCTAAAACAGGTCTCGGCAATGCTGCGTTCTCAATTTGCCCTGCTGGACAGCCAGAAGATCGACCGCATTCCGGAATCGCTGCGTCTGCCTTTGCAATATGGCGTCCGTTCAATTCTCTATGTAGCCGAAGACCATCGCAGCACTGTCCACGGTTTGGCCTTGCTTGACCATGAAGCCGATTTGAATTTCTGCTATCTGGACTACCTCGCCAGCGATAAAAAATTGGCGGGAAGAGGCCTCGGCGGAGCGCTTTTCGACAGGGTGCGCAGCGAAGCGCTGAAACTGGGAGTCAGCGGAATATTCTTTGAGTGTCTGCCGGATGATCCGCAATTATGCCGCGATCCAAACATTTTAAAGCAGAACCGCGCCCGCTTGAAATTTTATGAATCATATGGAGCGCGCCCGATAATCAATACGGCTTATGAAACACCCATCCGTCCGGATTCGGATAATCCCCCTTATCTGGTATTCGATGATTTGGCGCAAGGCAGCGTGCTTGCCAAAGAATACGTGAAAAAAGTAATAGCCCGCATTCTGGGCAGGAAATACAAGGATGTCTGCACACCGGAATATGTGCAAATGGTGCTGGATTCCGTGCGCGATAATCCGGTTAAACTCCGGCCGCCCCGTTATACAGCATCAGCCGCGACGGAAAAAAGACATCTGGCAAGTGCAATTGATTTGGCTAAGATTGCTCTGGTGGTGACGGATCAGCATGAAATTCATCATGTCAAATCCCGCGGCTATGTCGAATCGCCTGTCCGAATTCGCTCAATCTATCAGGCGCTGGAGTTCACGGGAATTTTCGATTTGGTGCCGCCTCTCTCCTTTGCCGATTCCTGGATTACTGCGGTTCATGACCGCGCTTATGTTCACTATTTCAAACGAGTCAGCAAAATAATAGGAGGGGATGTTCCCATCTACCCATATGTATTTCCCATTCGCAACAGGACCAGACCGCCGCTGGAATTGCCGATGCGCGCCGGCTACTATTGCATGGATACCTTCACGCCCATCAGCTCTCATGCCTATGCAGCCGCCCGCCGGGGCGTGGATTGCGCTCTGACTGCTGTCCACGCGATTCTTTCCGGCAGGCAAGTGGCTTACGCGTTGGTGCGCCCGCCGGGACATCACGCCGAGAAAGGATTTTTCGGAGGATTTTGCTATTTCAATAACGCGGCTATTGCCGCCAATTATCTCAGTCAGTTCGGAAAAGTTGCCATATTGGACATTGATTATCATCACGGCAACGGGCAGCAGGATATTTTTAACAACCGCGCCGATGTGCTGACCATTTCTCTGCATGGTCATCCCAGCTTTGCCTATCCCTATTTCAGCGGCTTTGCGGATGAAAGAGGTGAAGGTGAGGGCAGAGGCTTTAATTTCAATTACCCGCTGCCGGAAACAATAGTTGTCGCCGATTATCTGCATGCCTTGCGCACGGCGCTTACGCGGATTCGCAGTTTTGGGGCTAACTATCTTGTCGTTTGCCTGGGGCTGGATACAGCCAAGGGAGATCCGACCGGCACCTGGAATTTTACAGGCCGTGATTTTTCCGCAATCGGCATGGAAATAGGAAACCTGAAGATGCCCAGCCTTATCGTTCAGGAAGGCGGATACAATAACCGTTCGATAGGAAGCAACGCCCGGGAATTTTTCCAGGGCTTGCTATCGGGTCAGCGGCGGTAATGGCAGCGGACGATTTTTTTCCGATGCATAGCGGATTGGAAAAAAGCGGCATTAATATAGGGACCATTTTTATATTTACCATTCAGGCGATTTAGTGATATCAAAAAGCATGCAGCCCGATTATTTTAAAAATATCACCCTGCAGCAAATGGAAGCTCTGCTTTGTCTGGTGCGGGAAGGAAATTTCAGCCGCGCCGCCGCGAAAATGTCGCTGACGCAACCCGCGCTGACTAAGAACATCAAAAACATTGAGGAGCTTCTGGGAGTGAATGGGGAAAGAAACGGGGTTGCATCTTTAATCGTGACATTTAACGCTTAGCATTGACAGTCCAGCGATTACGGCGGCTATTCATGAAAGGATAATAACGGGCACAGGTCATTCTAATTACAAATATTTACTTTGTGATTTGTTCATGTTTAATGAAAAAAACCTCCAGCACCACCCGAATTAAAACTGTTATCCTGATTTTAAACACAATTGACAAATCGCATAAATTAGTTTATATTACAATACAAATGTGTATTATATTGTAACTAATTATGAAAAATTATCGTGAAACATACAGCAGAAAGGCGGAGATTGCGCAATTGATTCTTCTGCATCAGCTTTATCTGCAGAAAGAAAGCCGGAATCTTATCTTTCAAGGCGGCACTGCGCTTCGCTGGTGTTACGGAGGGAGCCGTTTTTCGGAGGATCTTGATTTTGTAACATGCCTTGAAGCTGCAGCCGTCAAAAGCCTTGTCGATGGCGCAATCAAAGGCGCTGCCAAGCTGATGATTCCCCATTTTGGAATCGGCGATGTCTCCGTTCGTAAAAAAAGCGCCCGTGCTTCGGCGCTGAAATGTTTTGTCGATTTCCGTCCGGAAGCCCTCCGGGAAAAGATTTCCATTAAACTGGAGTTTGAAGCTCTGGAAACCGGCAAGAAACCTGATATTCAAAATCACATTCTCTCCTCAACGAGTCCCGTTGCCTATCTGATTGCCGCCGGAGAATTCCTTGTGCCGCGCGCCAATACAATCATTGTGGCGGAAACAGCGGAGGAAATCCTTTCCGACAAGGTGCGTTCTCTGCTCGAGCGTCCCTATCTGAAAGGCCGGGATTTTTTTGATCTCTGGTATCTCCACACAGTCCTGAAAACGGCAGCCTCCGCGGATAATGTTAAAAGAAAATTATCTCTTTACCGGGCAAACTTTACTGCCAAAAGAGGCCTTGATTTTTATGCCAAGCCTGCCAGCAAAGAAAAAGAACTGATGCGCGAGGCTATTGAGCAGGACTTATCACGTTTTCTGCCACCCGATGTTTTGTCTGTTCATCAGGCTCGCCAATATGACGATTTTCTGGAAGCTGCCCGATTTGTTTTTACCGATTTGCGGCAAAAAGGAGTTCGCCTGCCATGACGGCTGTAGCTATCTTACGGCAATTGCCGCATCTTTTTCGTTACAACGATGTGGAGAAATTTACCGGTAATGCCAATGTATTTCTCACACGTGCGCAGGCAAAAGACTATGTCCAGCGGGTAGTGCGCGGCGTTTATATCAACAACCTTCGTGAAGCAAAACCGGTCATTGAAGAAGTCGCTTGTTTTCTGCGGACGCCTTCCTACATCTCATGCGAATGGGCGCTTAATCGTCACGGGATCATCCTGCAATCGCCGGTTGTCTGCACTGTCCTGACGCTGGATACGGCCGTCGGCCATTCGAGAAATATTGAGTTTGGCGGCGTCACCATTGAGTTTTCCCGGATTGCGCCTCGTCTTTTCAGCGGCTTTGTCAATCGGGACGGCTACAACCTGGCTTCGCCGGAGAAAGCCCTTCTCGATACAATTTACCTGCGCAAGCATATTCCCTTTGCCGATGAGTTGGAGCTGGATAACATTAACAAGGATAATTTATTACAACTGGCCGGCAATTTCCCCTCTTCCGTAAAGAGGCGTGTTACGGAGTTGATTAAATAAATAGATGGTTGAAAAGCATGAGTTCGATTGATAAATTAAAACGCCTGACCGGCGAAAATATTAAAGCTCCCGCAGAGCCTTCCGAAAAAAAAGTGCAGCTCGATGAATTGCGCCGGCGGATTGACGATGTTATGGCGCGCCGCAGCAGACAGGCTCAAGCTGAATTGAAGCGGAAGGCAAGCACTGTTAAAGATAATCTGCATGAATATGTTTCCGGCGAGGAAATAGAAAATGAACTGGGGAAATTCTTTCTGGCCAGTGACATTGTCCACTCATCGTCGCGTCATGGTTACCGCAATATCAGGGAGACCTTCGGCTTTGATATGACTGCGGCGGCGATGCTGGCCAACAATCCTTCTATCAGTCATTTTTGCTGTAGCGACGCGCTTTTTCTGGATACGGAAACAACGGGACTTGCCGGCGGCACGGGCACGATGGCTTTTTTAATCGGCCTGGGCTGGTTTGAAGAAGACCACTTTCATGTCCGGCAACTGCTGGCTCGTGATTTCGGCGAAGAGAAGGCGGCGCTGGCTCACCTGGCAGAGCTTGCCGCAAAAAAGAAATTTTTGATTACCTTCAACGGTAAAGCTTTTGACGTAAATTTGCTTACCACCCGCTTTATTATGAACAGATTAAAGAGTGACCTTAACGGGCTGCCGCATTTGGATTTGCTGCATCCGTCGCGCCGCATATTGGGGCATCGCCTGGCCAACAGCCGCCTTTGCACGCTGGAAGCGGAAGTGCTGGGAGTGGAGCGCGAAGGTGATATTCCCGGCTGGGAAATTCCCCAGCGTTATTTCGACTGGCTCAAAAAGCGCGATGGCCGCCTGCTGGCCGCCATTTTTGAACATAACCGGCTGGATGTTATTTCGATGGCCGCGCTCACTGCGCATCTGACGGAAATACTCGACGGCTATGAATTGAACGGGCAGACTGACGATACTGATTATCTGGCGGCGGCGCGTTTGCTGCTGAACCGCCACAATCAACAAGGCGCCGCCCGGATTTTAAACAGGTTCGGGGAAGGTGAATGCGGCAATTTATCCGCGCTGTCCAAAAAAGATATTTCCCTGCTTTATAAGCGTTGCGGGCGCAGTCAGGATGCGGCAAAGCTATGGGAGGAAATACTGGCCCTGTCCCCGGCGGATTATTTTGCCGCCAGTGAACTTGCCAAATGGCTGGAACACCGGGTTCATGATTGCCCGCGGGCCAGGAGGATTGTGGAAGAGGCGCTGCAGAGCGAAAATAATTTTTCGGCGGAAGAAAAAGAATCCCTGCTGCACAGGTTAAAGCGCTTGAATGCGAAGGCAGAAGGAAGTCAGTAGAACAAACACAGTTTAAAGCAGTTTCAGTCGAGCGATTATCTCCTTGATATCCGGCAATTGGCCGATAGGATAGATTTTAATAAATTCGACGACACCCTGCTCATTCAAGATAACGTTTGCTCTCTCGGAGAATCCTTCTTCCCGGAAGATACCCAGCATTTTGGCAACTCCGCCATGCGGCCAGAAATCAGCCAGCAGAGCGGTTTTTTTGATTTTCAGCGATTTGGCCCAGGCCTTCTTGCTGGGGACGCTGTCCACGCTGATGCCTACGGCAAAGGTATTCAGTTTTTCAAATATCAGAAAATTCTTTTCCAGAGACTGCATTTGCCTGGCGCATACCGGTGTCCAGGCCAGCGGATGAAAGGAAAGCAGGACTTTCTTCCCCTTTAAACCGGCCAGGCGAAAAATTTTACCATTCTGATTCTGTAAACTGAAATCCCGAATTTTCCTGCCGGCAATCAATGAGTTTTTCGTCACCATAGAATTCTCCTTTTCTGTCGTTTATTTATGTTCATCATGATGCGTCTGCTTCACGATGCAGCACAGTAGTTTTCCGTTGGCGCAGGAACTGGTTTCAAACTGCAGAATGGGGTGATCAATTTTAAACCTATCCAGAAGAAGCTCTTTCACCTGACAGGCCAGTTCATCAACCCGGCTCATCATCTGGTCCGGCACGGTGATATAAACGGCAAGAGCTATGCTTTCGGCTGACGGATTCCAGACATGCAGGTCATGAATTTCCTTTATCCCTTCGATGTTTTCCAGCTCTCTTTGAATGTCGGCAAGATTAATTCCGGGCGGTGTGGCATTCATTAAAATCAAATAGCTGTCTTTGAGTAAACCCCAGCCGCTGTATAAAATCAGCGCTACGATAAGCCAGGAAAAGAGCGGGTCCAGCCAGTACCAGGGTTGATAAAGCCAGATTATGCCCAGCACGGCCACAACTAGCGATGTCAAGGCATCGGCCAGCATATGCAGAAACGCGCTTTTCATGTTCATATTTTTCCGCGCCCCGGTATGCAAGAGCAAAGCGGAAAGGGCATTGCCGGCAAAACCGACAAGCGCAATCCAGATAACCAGTTTCCCTGCTATCGGTTGCGGATTGAGCAATCTCTGCCAGGATTCGACGGCGATATAAAAGGCGGCGCCATACAGGAGTGCGACACTGATTAATGTGGCAAATATTTCGATGCGTTTATAGCCGAAGGTCTGTTTCATTGTCGGGCCGCGCCGGCCGATTTTCAGCGCGGCATAATTAATCGTGAGCGCAACAAAATCGCTTAAATTATGCAGGGCGTCACTGATTAAGGCCATGCTGCCCGATACAATCCCGCCGTAAATCTGCACCAGTGGAATAATCAGATTCACCAGCATGGATATAACCAGTCTTTTGCCCCAGGATGCTTCCTGATGATTGTGATTATGGGCAGCCATTATTCCCCCTGTTTTCCGTCCAATACTTTTAAAGCTAAATCAATTGCGCTGTGGCTGCCGAATATAACGAGCTGATCACCTGTCTGTAAAACAAATTCGCTGGGCGGATTAGTAATGGTCTGATTGTTGCGGATAATATTGATAATTGTCGCTCCCGACTTTGCCTTCAGGTTAATATCCCGAATGCTGTGGCCGGTATTGATGTTTCCGGTGGCGACAAAATAAGTTTCAATTGTTCCCTGTGATAAAACCTGCTGAATCTGGTCGAATGCTTCTTCGGTAAAACGGATTTCCCGAAAAATCCCGTATGATTTATTCCGGATAATGTTGCCCTGCGCCAGAATAATGCTGTTGGGAACGTGAAACATTTTTAAAACCCGGCTTAATATCTGAATGGAAGTTTCAAATTCTTCGGGAATGATGTCATCCGCACCGAGCTGCACCAGCTCATCAATATCGGCTACATATTTCGTCCGTACAATAACATGCAGATTGGGTTTTAATGTTTTGGCAATATGCAGACAGCGCTTAGTCAAAAAGCGATCGGAAATAGCTATTACCAGCACCCGCGCGGTTTCGATGCTGGCGTGTTTGAGAATTTCCGGGCTTGCGGCATCTCCCCAGATCAGATTTTTATCGCCCTTGACCTTTGCTTTTTTGATATTTTTAAAATTAGTATCAATGATGACATAGTTGATGGCGGTGTCCTTTAATACCCGCACGAGATTGCGGCCGTTTAAGCCCATGCCGCAGATAATTACATGGTTTTCCACGGGGATTCTTTTGCCGGCATTATTTTCGGTGCAGCCAGATTCGTTTTTTTCTCTGGCCAATAACTTATATGCCACTGAAATAAGAACCGGTGTTATGACGAACGTCAAAACAGATGCTCCGATAAACCCCTGATAAATAAAATCGGATATCAGCTTCTGCTGCATGCCCTGGGAAGCAAGAACAAAGGAAAATTCGCCAATTTGCGATAACAGCACGCCGCTCAGCAGCGCTGTCCGGAAAGGATAGTTAAGTATTCTGACCATGCTGAAAACAATCAGGGATTTAATCAGAATTATCAGCAGCGTTATGGCAATGATGTAAAGAGGATGTTGTCCGAAAAAATGCAAATCCAGCATCATGCCGAAGGAAACGAAAAAGACGGATAAAAAGATGTCGCGGAAAGGGTTAATGTCGCTGATAATCTGATGTGTGAAATCAGTATCCGATATGGCGAGTCCGGCCAGGAACGCGCCAATGGCCAGCGAAAGCCCCAGCGAGTGGGTGAGCCAGGCTATTCCGAGCGTTATTACTACGGAGGCGATGATGAAAACGTCGCGCATGCGCATTTCAACAAGCTTTTCCAATATAAGCGGAACAATGTAACGGGCGGCAATCAGAATTGAAGCAATAATCAGCAGAGATCTCAGCAGATTCCAGACAATAACATCAAAACCAGCGCCGTCGCTCCCGGCAAGGAGGGGAATAAAAAGCATCATCGGGACAACGATAATGTCCTGGAAAAGAACAATACCGATAGAAATTCTGCCCTGCGGTGATTCTTCATCGCTGCGGTCGGATAGTATTTTCAAAATCAAAGCCGAACTGCTGTGCGCCAGCAAAAACCCGACAAAGACGGATTGATTCCAGCTCAATTGCATGAACAGACCGACGGCTGTTCCGGCCGCAAGGGTTATCAGCACCTGCAAACCGCCGGTGAGCGTAATTTCAGAAAGATGCTGCAAAAAACGCTTGAACGATATTTCTATCCCAATGGTAAACAAAAGGAAGGCAACGCCGATTTCCGCCATCAATTGAATATCAGATATGTCATGGATTAGCTTCAGCCCGTAAGGGCCGATGATGATGCCGGTAATTAAAAAGCCGATAATTGAGGGGAATTTGATTTTATTAAAAATATAAATAACGGGAATCGAACAGGCCAGAATTATCAGTATTTCATTAAAAAAGAAAAATCCCGTCATATTCCTGTTCCCGCAGCAGTCAATTATTTAATTACAACTTGACACACTGATTTTCCCCTGGATAGTTAACTATATTTATCATTGAAGCGGGGATTTGCCAACAAAACATTTTAGAATTTTCGCGGGCGAAACCGCAAGCAAACGGAAAGATTTATTATTGCCCTGCGCCATTTAAAGGGAAAGCATGTTTATTTACTGAGGAAAAATGCAGCCAGCGAAAAATAAGAAAGGATTGTGCAGATATCGGCCAGGGCCAGCGTGACAGGCCCGGAAGCCACCCGCAGATCAAGCCGCAATTTGTGTAAAATCGCCGGGACGCTCACTCCGATAAAGCCGGCCAGCATGAGCGAGGCCATTATTCCCGAGGCGATGACGATGCCCGCCGCCGTTTCGCCTTTCCAGATAAAAGCTATCAAACCAACGATGCTGCCACACACCGCAGCCAGAAGAAAAACCCGCGTCAATTCCCGGCGCAGCAACGAAAAAAACCAGCCGGGCTGAGAAGAGCGATGATGCATGGAGTGAAGGGTAATGGCCATGGTTTGCATGGATACGCTTTCGCCCAGTCCGAGGACCAGTGTCAGAAAAAATGCCAGAATCAGGCTTTCGGCCAGTGTGGCCTGAAAAAGACCGGCCAGCAACGCGCAGATGGTGCCGCTGGTAATTGTTGCCAGGAGCCAGGGAAAACGGTAACGGAATACACTGAAGGGCGATTTAGTGCGCAGCTCGGATATCTGGACGCCCAGAGTGTCGAAGATGCGGTGAACCTGTTCGTTTTCTTCAATATCAATCATTTCCTGGGTGAACAGCCCGACATCAATGACGCCGAGTAAGTTTCTTTTTTCATTGACGATGGGAAAAGCGAGGTAGCGGTGCAAAATGAAGAATTCCAGCGCTTCCATTAAAGTTGCCGAATCGGGTATCGCGATCAGATTGGTGGCCATGATGGAATCTACCGGTGCATCCAGAGGAGATGTCAGCAGCTTTCTTGTCTGGATGACGCCAACCAGCCTGTCTTCTTCGTCAAGAACATAAAAATACAAAATAGTCGCTTCCGTTTTACTTTTGCGGATACTGTTGAGGGTATCCCCGACAGTATTGTGAGCATATACGGCGACAAAATCGTTGCTGGCATGTTTAATCGCAGCATCTTTCAGGTCTTCTAAAGTTACGGTTCCCTGCATGTTTTATTCTTTCTTAGCATGATTATAAAGCAATGGCAGAATTGTTTACCGGAGATAACTGGTTGCTTCTTTTGCGGTTACCTTAGCACAAGAGCGGATAATTTGTCTATTTGTAAAAAGCCAATCCAGCAACCGTGGTATCAGGATGGGGGTTACTTGGGCGGGGGAGCTTCCTGAATAATGCCGGCTAATTCCTTAGAAGCGTTGAGCATGCAATAATGATCGGCCTTCAGCTCGCAATAAGTCCAGTTTGCTTCCCCGGTTTTGGTGTAATCCCAGTAATTGTCATTTTCGTGTTTACTGAATAAAAGGGGAATGTTTTTTGTCAGATCCAGGAACTGGCTGTTAAGACAATGGACATACATTTTTGGGATTTTTCTTATGACAGCGCTGTCAAAGAAAAGACGCTCGGTGAAGGGGGGCCATCCCGGCACGCCGAATTGGCCGGGATCAATGCCAACCGTCCGGAAAACATCGAAAAGAGATTGGCCGTTTTCCGGAATTGCCGAATCCAGGTAAATCAGACGCGCAATTTTTTGCGGGATTTTATTGGCCACGCCCGTGATAACAAAACCGGCGTAACTGTGCCCGATCAGATAAACATTCTGCAAAGTGGCCTTGTCTATCAGGTTGCAAACCTCCGTTATGTGATTGCTCAAGCTGGAATATTCAGGATCCGAAAGAGTAATGGCGTTTGTCTGCCGGCCCTGCGATTCCAGGATAGCGCGGACTTGATCCCAATCTTCTTTCCGGCGTTTTCCGCCGGGCACAAACAGGTAACAGGTCATCTTGCACTCTCCTTTCCGTATTTTGTAAGGCAGAGCCTTTATGGTTGATATCTTCATTGTATCTTTAGCATTATGTATACTATATTCAGGGGGAAGAATAATCTATATACCTGTTTGTTGTTTTGTTCTAGTAAAAAACGCCGACATCGGATAAAGCAAATATCTCGCGAAAGGCAGGGCAATGAATAAAAAAATTAAAATGCCGGATATTGATTTCAATCCTGAATTTTCCCGCGCCCTTTCGCTGATGGAAGGGACGTCCAGCAATATATTGATTACCGGCCGGGCGGGTACCGGCAAATCAACGCTGCTGAATTATTTCCGGGATAACACGAAGAAGCAGGCTGTCATTCTTGCGCCGACCGGAGTGGCGGCCGTTAATGTCCGGGGGCAGACGATTCATTCCTTTTTTCATTTCAAACCCAATGTTACTCCGGCAGCAATTAAAAAGAAAAAAAGCTCCACTGCGGAAAAGACAACTATTTACAAAAAACTGGCAACCATCGTCATTGACGAAGTTTCCATGGTGCGCGCCGATCTGCTCGATTGCGTGGATAAGTTTCTGCGGCTCAACGGGCCTGCCGCCAAACAGCCCTTCGGCGGCGTACAGATGATATTTATCGGCGATTTGTATCAATTGCCGCCGGTGGTGGCGAGCGCCGAGCGGGAAATATTCCGTTCCCATTATTCCAGCCCCTATTTTTTCAGCGCTAAAGTGTTCCCGCAACTGGAGCTGGAATTTGTCGAGCTGGAAAAAGTTTACCGGCAGAAGGATGACGAATTTATCCGTCTGCTCAATTCCATTCGCAACCGCACGGCCAGCGACGACGATTTGGCCTGCTTTAACCGCCGCTGCCGGCCTGACTTTGCTCCCGCCGCCGGCGATTTCTATCTGGCGCTCACCAGCACCAATGCTCTGGCCGACGGCATCAACGAGCAGAAACTGGCGGAACTGCCGGGTAAAAGCTGGAAAGCGCCGGGCGAAATAATCGGTGATTTCAGCAAGGAATATCTGCCCACCGCCGTGGAACTGAAGCTGAAAAAAGGCGCGCAGATTATGATGCTGAATAACGATTCTTACGGCCAGTGGATTAACGGGACGATAGGCAGGGTGAAGAAATTTGAAAAGGATGATGACGGGGAAGATGTGATTGTGGCCGAACTGGATAACGGCGAAACGGCGCGCATTTCTCCCTATACCTGGAAAATTTACAAGTTCTTTCTAAAAAACGAGGAACTGCGTTCGGAAGAAGTGGGCTCTTTCCGTCAGTATCCGGTAAGGCTCGCTTTTGCCGTTACGATTCACAAAAGCCAGGGAAAGACGTTTGAAAGGGTTGTTATTGATGTGGGGCGCGGCACCTTTGCCCACGGGCAGATGTATGTAGCGCTTTCCCGCTGCACGACTCTGGAAGGCATTATCTTGAAACAGCCTTTAAAGAAAAATCATATCCTGATGGATTGGCAGGTGGTCAAGTTTTTAACCGGCCTGCAATATGCCCGAGCCGCCCACACCTGCAGCCGCGAAGATAAAATCAACCTGCTGCACGAGGCTATCGCCGGGAAGAAAAATCTGGAGATTGTTTATCTCAAGGCTCAGGATGAAAAATCGCAGCGGACAATCCTGCCGCTGTTTCTGGGCGAGATGGAATATAAAGGCTATTCGTATCTGGGGCTCGAAGCTTATTGCCTGACACGCCGCGAAAAACGCATTTTTAATGTTGATAAAATTCTCACCATCACGAAACCGGCATAGATTTATTGCAGAGGCATCTGTTGCTAATAATAAATCCTTAATTACACCATTCACACGTTTATATTTACACTCCCGAAAGATACTCTGAATCTGCCCCTGGCATGCCAGCGGGTACGGCTTTATTTAGAATGCTAAAGTCGGAAATAAACTACATGGAGTGTGGGAAGATACCAACATATATATCGCCGGCGCCCAACAAACAGAGGCCTTTTCAAGCGGGCATATATCTTGCGAGTTGTTATGAATACAGGTCAAATCACAAAAAAAACAAGGAGTGTAGTTTATGGCTAAAAGTGTTTGGATTACGGCAGCTGTTACCGGAGGAATTCATACTCCCTCCATGTCGCCCTACTTGCCGGTAACACCGCGGCAAATCATCGCTGTTATGGGTGGCGGGATTATTCCCGAGCAGGACTTCCAGGCACTCTACGATGCGGGAATTAAGGCGATTTTTACCCCTGGAGCACCGCTGGAGAGTATAGTCGGATGGATAAACGAAAACATCAAACCCAAGTCGTGATGTAATAATGATGGAAGCGATAAAAAAAGGCGATATTCGTCAGGCCTCCCGTCTTATCCGTGATATAGAGGATAAACTGCCTTCGGCCAAAGCAAAGATCAAGAAACTTTATCCGCACACCGGACATGCCTTTATTATCGGCATAACGGGAGCACCCGGAGCGGGAAAGAGTACCATAACGGATGCACTGATTTCCGCATTGCGCCAAAAGCAGAAGAGAATCGGTGTGCTGGCGGTAGATCCGACAAGCCCATTCACAGGGGGAGCAATTTTAGGGGATAGGATCAGAATGCAGCGGCATGCCGAAGATGAGGAAGTATTCGTTAGGTCTCTGGCCACTAGGGGGGCTTTAGGCGGTTTGTCCCAGGCTGTGGGAGAAGCGATTCATGTACTCGATGCGATGGGCAAAGACGTTATCTTGGTAGAGACAGTGGGAATCGGTCAGCAGGAAGTGGACATTATCAACCATGCCCATTGCGTATTGGTCGTTTTGGTTCCGGGGATGGGGGACGACGTCCAGGCGATGAAAGCGGGGATCATGGAAATTGCCGATATTTTTGTCATCAACAAGGCCGATCGGGGAGGGAGCAAGCAGTTGCAGACGGAATTAATGGGACTTATAAACTCCACTCCGTTGACGGAAGGAGGCTGGCGGCCGCCTGTTGTCATGGTCGGGAACGCTCACGAGGCGGTTGCCTTTAATGATAAGATAGAAGAGCTGGTGCAGAAGGTCGAAGAATATTACACCTATTTACAGCAAAGCGGTAAACTTACGGAGCGGGTTTATCGGAAGATACAGGTAGAGATAAACGATGCATTGCGGGCCAACATATTGGAACCGGTAATACAAAAGCTTAAGTCAAGCGGGAGGATGCAGGCCTTGGTAGAGAGTGTTAGAAACAAGGAAGTCGACCCCTATACGGCGGTGGAAGAAATAGCCCGGTGTTTTTTGAAATAGCAGGACGGATAAATTGACTAATCAAAAAGCAGCAAGAACAGTCGATAATTAATAAAAAGATAATGAAAAAATGAAAAAAGCATATAAAAAAAATAAAGAAAGTGCAGAGAATAAAAAAGATAAAAAAGTCCAAGTTCAGCTGGAACAAAAAGGCCGGGGATTGGTGATCGTTATCACGGGCAATGGCAAGGGGAAGACTACTTCGGCTTTCGGCCAGGCATTAAGGGCAACAGGCCAGGGATACAAGGTGTTTATCATCCAATTTATGAAAGGAAGGAAATACGGCGAATATAAAGCCGTCAAAAAATATCTTCCCGGCATAAAAATCATCCTTTCGGGCTTGGACAGTTTTGTGATGCGCGACAATCCAGCGGCAATAGACATCGAACTTGCTTGTATTGGATTGGAAATGGCCAGGAAAGCGATTAATTCCGGACAATACGATATGGTTATTCTCGATGAAATCAATGTGGCGCTGGATTTTAAGCTTCTTAATTTAAAAGAAGTTGTCGATCTGATCAAAAACAAACCTCCAAATCTGGATTTGATTCTAACGGGTCGCTATGTGCCCAAGCAAATTATTGAAATTGCCGACACCGTGAGTGAAGTCAAGGAAGTTAAGCATCATTACAACGCCGGCATTAAAGACAGGGCGGGAATTGAATATTGATAAAACCTTATAATTTAGTAAATCGGCAGCGTAAGGGAAAACAAAAACAAGTAACTTGTAAATGTATTTATCCTCTGTAGGAAAAAAATAAAAAGTTGACACTTGGATATTCATCAATGCCTACAGAGCCAAAAGAGCTGAGTGAAATCGATATGCTTCATCGCACTATAGTGCATCAAACAATTTGATTTTACGATATGTAAGCGTAAGTGGGAATGACTAAAACGATGGAATTTAAATGAAACTCGGACAAAAATATATTCTTTTCAGATAGAAAGACTTTCAGAAATATTTGAATTTTTTTACAAAATGGAGTGCCGACAGTTCTTCTATCTAAAAATAAGGATGATTTATTAAAGATTATGAGCAATCCGGGTAAAAACCGGCTGGCTGGCAATGATATCTGGTTTCAAACAGCGTAGTAACATTACGACATATAGGAAGCGAAACGTGGCAGTAATTCCTGTTGGGCGCGTTTTTCACATTTTGAAGCTGCATTAATTAAGAAATTTCTTCAACTTCCGTAATATGCTGGATTAGATGGTTTTAAAAAGCGTTGAACTTTAGGATGTATGGCAGCGTTAATAGACATACAATTATTGAAGATGAGATGCCGGCCAGCTTGATTTTTCAAATTAATGACTGCCAAGTGCAATCAGAAAGAAACGTAAAGGGATGGAGGATTATTTCTGCAAATCATAGGGGCTTATTGAGTATCGTACATTTGCAGAAAAAATGATTCCCGTATTAGACATTGATTGTCCACATGATTATCATTCATCTGAATAGTTTTTCAAATGGCGGTTTTATTTGCCCAGCTAAAAAGAAGGTGAGAATTAAGATTTGAAAATAATTGAAAAGGAGTAACACGAAATGGACTACAAAAACATTCTTTTAAATATTGAAGAGAATATCGCGACAATTACCTTCAACCGGCCGAAAGCCCTCAATGCTATGAACGCGGAAACAATGGCGGAATTTTTTGCAGCCGCCAGTTTGTGTAAAAATGATGATAACGTTAAGGTTATAATATTAACCGGTTCCGGCGACAAAGCTTTTGTCGCCGGCGCTGATATTTCCCAGATGCAGGACTTAAGCGCACCTGAGGCGTTGCAATTCATGGAAATGGGGCATGATGTATTACGCCTCATAGAAGAGATGCCGAAACCCTCCATAGCAGCAATTAACGGTTTTGCTTTGGGAGGGGGCACGGAAATATCCATGGCCTGCGACATAAGAATAGCCTCGGAAAAAGCGGTATTCGGCCAGCCGGAAATATTAATCGGATTGATTCCCGGCTGGGGCGGCACCCAGCGTTTGCCACGACTGGTCGGCATGGGGGTTGCGAAGGAACTGATTTTAGGCGGCGGACAAATAAACGCTCAGCGGGCGTACGAAATCGGACTGGTCAATAAAGTATTTCCCGCGGCGGCACTTATGGAAGAAACAAGGAAATTCGCCAGAAAGTTAGCTTCCATGCCTCCTTTCACAATGAAGATGGCAAAATACAGCATGAATTACGGCTATGATCTGCCGCTCTATAATGCCAACAAGCTGGAAGTAGAATGCTGCGCTCAGTGCTTCAGCACACAGGATCAGAAAGAAGGAATGAAAGCCTTTCTGGAAAAAAGAAAGCCTAATTTTACCGGTCGTTAGAAATTGAGAATTGTCACTCCAAAAAGGTGACGATCAAATATAGAATCATTTAGGAGGTAACAATCGTGAATTTTGCACCAACAGAAGAACAAAAAATGGTTAGAGACATGGTTAAAAAGTTCGCCGAAACGGAAATAAAACCTATCGCGGCGGAACTGGACAAGACCCATCGGCATCCGGAAGAAATTTGCCGCAAGCTGGGAGAGATGGGTATTATGGGTGTATCCGTTCCCTGTGAATACGGTGGAGCTGGCATGGACAACGTAGCTTATGTCATGGCGATGATTGAAATTTCCAAGGCCTGCGCGAGCTGCGGAGTTATTGTTTCCGTGAATAATTCACTTTACGGTCATCCGGTAAAAACCTACGGGACGGAGGAACAGAAACATAAATTTCTGGAGCCGGTAGCCAGTGGCAAAGTTGAAGGCTGCTATGCCTTAACCGAAGCCGGCGCCGGTTCGGATGCCGCTTCATTAAAATGCCGGGCGGAATTAAAAGGCGACAAATACATCGTCAACGGCACCAAAACCTTCATCACCAGCGGCAATGTGGCAACCTACTGCGTGCTGGCGGCGACAACAGATCCCGCTTCCGGCTACAAGGGAGTTATCAATCTGATTGTTGACTTGAAAAACACCAAGGGCTTCAAGGTTGGTAAAGTCGAAGAGAAGATGGGAATTCTGGCCTCCGGCACCTCCGAGCTGGTATTTGAAGATGCCGAAGTTCCGGCGGCAAACTTGCTGGGCAAACCCGGCCAGGGTTTCCAGCAAATGATGGCAGGTCTGAATGCCGGCCGCATCGGCATTGCCTCTCAGGCCATCGGTATCGGACGCGCCGCTCTGGAAGATGCTCTGGCTTATTCCAAGGAAAGAGTGCAATTCGGCAAGCCGATTAATACATTTCAGGCCATTCAGTTCAAGCTGGCGCAGATGGCAACCGAATTGGATGCTGCGGAATTACTGGTGCTGCGAGCCGCGTGGCTGGAGGATAACGGCCTCGATTTTGAGAAGGAATCGGCCATGTGCAAATTCTATGCATCCGACGTAGCCATGCAGGCCGCGATTGAAGGCGTCCAGATTTTCGGCGGCTATGGTTACATCAAGGAATACCCCGCCGAACGGCATATGCGCGATGCCAAGATCTGCCAGATTTACGAAGGGACAAACGAAATTCAAAGAGTCGTTGTCGCACGGAAATTGTTAGGTTTAAGATAGTTAAACGGTGAACAAACTATAAGTGAAAGAGGAGGGTTATTATGATTGATTATCCCAAATATAAAAAAGTGCTTTTCTGTACAGATTTCTCTAAAAATTGTGAATTGGTTTTTGACTATGCCTTTGGTATAGCTAAACGCGATGAAGCTATGTTGTATATTCTTCATGTTATACCAACAATCCCTGATCAATATCATTCGGAAATACATTCATTTTTCCAAAAGGATAATATTTATGAAATAAATAAGTCCCTCGAAACTTCATGTATAGAAAAGTATGAGAACGAATATCTGCGAAATATCAAAGATAAGGAAAAAGTTAAATTTATAATCAGACACGGTCGGGAAGAAGATGAAATTCTGAAATTCGCGGAGGAAGAAGGTGTAGATATTATTGTTATT
Source organism: Deltaproteobacteria bacterium (assembly GCA_022703375.1). Classification (GTDB taxonomy): domain Bacteria; phylum Desulfobacterota; class Syntrophia; order Syntrophales; family Smithellaceae; genus JAKLDS01. Next base: position 45,978 of record JAKLDS010000008.1, read on the forward strand.
GGGATACACGGAGAAACAGGAGTAAGGCATGCTATTCTGGGAAGTGTTGCTGAAAGGATTATTCGACAAAGTTCAGTACCGGTTTTTATAATTTCCTCTAAAACACTGCAGAAGCTGAACTTGACTTAGCAATTAGATAAAAGGATTTGTCATTAATCTCTTGAATTGTTTTGCAATGATCAAATAAAAGAGAGTTTTATAATGATTACTGACAAGCTTGAGGGTAAGAAGTTAGAAGAGTATCGGGCTGCATCTTAATCTGCAATTGCTCAGGATAAAGTTAGTTCATGCTGATATGCAAGCACTAACCATATAGCGCTATTGCAATTGTGGGTTTGGTTTTTGATTCAAATTGCACAAAACCATTTAAAGACATGCATAAAGGCAATTAAGGGAAAAAATAACTACATGAAATTATTACAACCATTTAAGCTCGGTAGTGTAGAATTAAAGAATCGGATAATTATGCCCGCCATTCATAATGGATTTTGTGAGAATGGATACATAACAGAGAAGGCAATTAATTATTACAGGGAAAGAGCTTTAGGCGGGGTGGGGTTAATAATTACAGGTACGTGTACGATTGATCCATATCCCGGCTATTGGAGCATGAAGGCTAAAGCCAGAATTGGTGAGCAGGATAAGCGGCGGGGAAATTTCAATGAAATAGAGCTTGGTGATGATAAATTTATCCCGGGGCATAGCTTACTTGTAAAAGCAGTTCACGAAGCAGGGGCCAAAATAGGTGTGCAGATTATTCATTTTGGGCGTAATGAATGGTCTGAATGGCTGCCCATAGCGCCTTCGGCAATCCCATCTTTTCTTACCGGAATAACTCCCAGAGAAATGAATCTGGATGATATACAAGAGGTAAAAGGTTTTTTTGCTTCTGCCTCGCGGCGAGCAAAAGAAGCCGGATATGACTTGGTTGAGGTGAGCGGGGGTTACCTTATCACACAGTTTTTCTCACCGTTAGGCAATATGCGGAAAGATGAGTATGGAGGCAGTTTTGAGAACAGAATGAGATTTGGGCTGGAAGTTATCGAAGCTGTTCGGCGGGAGGTAGGTGCTGATTTTCCCATAATGATGCGTTTCCCGGGCAGTGAGTTTATGCCTGGAGGCAATACCAGCATCGATGCCCAGCGATTTGCTTGTAGATTGGAGGAATCTGGAGTAAATGCCTTCGATGTTACTGGCGGTGCCCATGAAACAAATATGCCGCAGATTACCATGAACGTTCCTCCGGGAGCTTTTACATATTTGGCGCAAGGCATTAAACAGGCAACGAATGTGCCGGTAGTTGCCTGCAACCGAATTAATGATCCCCTGTTGGCTGAAGAAATATTATTAAATGACAGCGCTGATTTAATAGGGATGGCTCGACCACTGGTAGCCGATCCGGAACTACCAAACAAAGTTGCGCAAGGCCGTTATTCCGAAATTAGAAAATGCGTTGGCTGCAATCAGGGCTGCTTGGACAATATATTTGCCGGCAAAAAAATAACTTGTACTGTGAACGCTAGAGTTGGGCGTGAGAAAGAAACAGAGATAAAACCGGCAGAAAAATGCCGGAAAGTTTTAGTAATTGGAGCCGGGGTTTCAGGGATGGAAGCAGCGCGTGTGGCAGCGGCAAGGGGACATAATGTTACGCTTTGGGAAATGACTGATGAATTGGGTGGCCAGATTCTTAAAGCCGGAGCGGCTCCCGGACGAAGCGACCTTCTTAATATAGTAAATTACTATAGAGCGACTCTATCAGCTTCACAAGTTAATATTGCATTCAATAAAGAAGCTTCCTCAGATGCCATCAGAGCGCTTGCACCTGATTTTGTTATATTCTCTACCGGAGCCAAACCCATAATACCGCCTATATCGGGGATTAACAGCAGGCACGTCTTGGAGGCCGGTAAAGTTCTGCGGGAACAGGTGGAACTGGGGCATCGTGTGGTTATTATCGGCGCCGGGGCGGTAGGCTGTGAAGTAGGAATGCGTATTGCCCTTATGGGCACCATCGATAGCAGGACTATCAGGTTCCTCCTGCTGCATGAAGCTGAAACAGTAGAAAGAATTAAATACTTGGCTACTCATGGGACCAAAGAAGTGGTTATTATTGAGATGGATAAAAGTGCCGGAAGGGGATTAGGCAATTCCACTCGCTGGTTTATGCTAAACGAAATGAAACAGTTGGGAATTAAGATAATGACTTCTACCATAGCAAAATCCGTAGTTCCCGACGGCATACTGGTTACGCAATCAGATGGACAAGAAAAATTGATACCATGTGATAATGTAGTTATCGCTGTAGGATCCCGGCCGGATAACGCTTTATATAATGAAATAAAAGATGAATTTCCCTCCGCGTTGCTGGGAGATGCCGGTCGCGTGCGGACAGCGCTGGATGCGATACGAGAGGGTTTTGATGCTGGTTACAAGATATAACGGGGGTATCCGTTATTTTGTATAAATTAATATTCTCATTTTCAATCAGGGGTAGTGTCAAGAATCTTTCGCACTTTTGTTTTTGAGCAGTTCCTCAATCTGGCAGTTTGTAATTTTTAGGCTAAGCCATTGCTGCCATATTTTCTGTCAATCTGTTCATATTCAAATATTGTCTGGTTCCCCATCTTGTAGCTGATATATGCCGGAGCCTGGCGGCAACAAGTATCAACTCGGATTGATATACAAAATGTGTACAAAATAGAAAAGGGCTTCCTTGCGGAAGCCCTTGTACATGGTGGGCCAGGACAGAATTGAACTGTCGACACTCGGATTTTCAGTCCGATGCTCTACCGACTGAGCTACCGGCCCGCCTTATGATTGAAAATGCCTGAAAAAGCAGGGAAACCTCTATAAAATATGATTTCTTTTGTCAAGGTATTTTTTGGCTGTCCGTGTCCGGCTCAGCGGCCTTTTCGGCAATCTTATTTTCCTCCTGTGGTTCAATATCTGTAATGTCCCTGTTGCCCGCTTCCTTGAGCGGTGCGTCGTCAACATTGACCTCATCCGGAATGGAAAAACCGTTTTTTATTTCTTCATCTTTGATAATGACGACCGTGCCGGCGATTTTATCATGCCAGCTCTGCTTTCTGCCGTCAAAAGCCGCCCAGATAAAGCCAAGGTAAAAAGGAATGCTGGAGATAATGCTGCCCACTGCCCTCAGAAAGGCGATGCCAAAGGATATTTTCTTCCCGTCCGCCGCATAAACCTGTAAACCGAGCAGCATTTTGCCCGGCGTTCGCCCTGTCGCCCCGTGGAAATAGGTAAAGTAGGCGATGTAAATCACTGTGAATAATCCCATCAGAACGAGGGTGACTAAGGAGAGGCGTCCGGGGTCTGTAAATCCGGAGAAAAAATCCGCGCCTTCGCGGGATATTGCACCGGCGATGAGGGCAATTGTCGCAATGATGCACAGAATAAAAAAAACTATAATAATTATTATGTTATCTATGGAAAAAGCTACCATGCGGCGCCAGAAACCACCATAATTATAAACCGCCATTTATCTCACCTCCACCGCATTGCTGAAAATACCTTTTTCATACTGAATAATGGATATTATTGCCGCCGCCGCAGTCTCCACTTTCAAAATGTGCCTGCCCAGACTCACCGAAGTAAAGCCGGCAGCGCAAGCCTGGGCAACCTCGTCTCGGGTAAGCCCGCCTTCCGGTCCCACAATTATGAAAGCGCCGTCACTTCCCGGGTTGCTTTTAGCGGTCAGCACATCTTTAATTGTTGTTTGCGACTCCTCTTCCCAGAAAATCAGTTTCAAAGCCGCGTCATCCGCCCGGGCCAGCATTGACTTGTAAGATGCAATAGCCGCAACTTCCGTTATCCCGGCGCTCCGGCAGCAACGCGCCGCTTCCTGTGTTATCTTCTGCCAGCGCGCCACTTTCAGGGGCGCCTTATCTTTATCAATCTTGCTGACAGAACGTTCGGCGGCAAAGGGAATAATCCGGCTGATGCATAATTCCGCGGCCTCCCGCACTATCATGTCCATCTTGCCTGCTTTAGGCAGCGCCTGAGCCAGCGTAATCCTGATGCCGGAAGCTATATTCGTAATTCTTTCTTTTAATTCAAGCGAAACGCTCTGCTGCGCAAAGCTTTTGATGATGGCTTCATGTTCGTTGCCAAAACCATCAAAAATGTTAATCTTGTCGCCCGGCTGCAGCCGTAAAACCTGTTTTAAATATTGCCAGTTATCCCGGCCAAGTTCACATATCGGGCTATCTGTCAGACAGACGGGGCTGTATATTCTGGGAACTGTCAATAATTATCTTCCTTAAGCTTTCTTTCTGAGCACATAGCAGATCCACTCGTTTTCTTTCAACTGCCGCTGCACAATCAGGTCTGAAGTTAAAAAACGCTCTTCGATATGGGGAATGTCCTGTTCGATAATGCCGGAGATAATCATGTAACCTTCAGGCAGCAACCGCTCTGCCAGGGAATGGCTAAGTTTTATCAATAATTTCGCCGTCAGATTGGCAATAATCAGGTTGCGCGGTTCGGCGGTGATTGCTGTCGCATCGCCGTTAATAATCCGCACACGGCTATCAACCGCATTGATAGCCGCATTTTCCCGCGCGATTTCCACTGCTTTTTTGTCAATATCCACACATATTACTTCCTGAGCTCCCAGTTTGGCTGCGGTAATTCCCAGAATTCCCGTGCCGCAGCCGACATCCAGCGCTCGCCAGGATTCAACGGAACGGTCTTTCATGATAACGTCTTCTATTGCCTCTATGCACATGCGGGTGGAAGCGTGCTGTCCTGTGCCGAAAGCCATGCCGGGATCAATCTCGATTACTATATCGCGGCTGGCTGGACTGTATCTCTCCCAAGTGGGCTTGATGATGATATTGTTGCTTACCCGAACGGGTTTGAAATATTTTTTCCATTGTTCGCCCCAGTCCGGATCGGTGATAATTTGAGTATGCAGGGAGGCTTTTTCCAAATCCGGGAAAATTTCTTCCAGGCTTTGCAAATATTTCTGAATAGCGGCCACTCTTTTTTCACTACGGACATCTTCCGGAAAAAAAGCCTTGATGGTTTCATCGGCCGCCGTCAGGGGAAAGTCGCCTTCTCCCTGAGATTCCACGGTTTCCTGATATACGCCCTGAGCGCCTTTTTCCGTCAGATAATTGGCCAGCGCGTCCATCATGATGGCGGGAGCCTCTATTTCAATCTTCAGCCATTTTTCCGGTTCTTTTTGTTCCATGAATTCACCTGTGCGTTATCTATAAACTCTTTTCGGCAATATTTCAAGCCCGTTGGTCCTGTCGGTGATGCAACCGTTACCAAAAAATAAAAACTTGACAAACGGTTTTTACTTGTATAGACGTTCGTACAACTGAACAATGCCGGGGTGGGAGGATAACTTTTGGAGTTGGAAAGAATAGTTCTGGAAAACAAGCAGATGCCGCTGCATTATCAGATTGCGGATTATCTGCTGCACATGGCTAAAAACAGCGAGTTTACTGCGACGGAAAAGCTGCCGCCGGAAGAGAAACTGCGGGATATTTTCGGTGTGAGCCGGGCCACAGTGCGGCATGCTCTTGAACACCTGTCCCGTCAGGGAGTGCTGATTAAGAAACAGGGCAAGGGAAACTTCTGGACGGAGTCTTCCCAGCAGCTAAAGAAAGAAAAACAGTCGGGTATTAACCGGCAGATATTTCAGGTAAGCGAGAAAACGTCAGTCAAAGTGAAAGGCAAAGACCTCGAAAAAGCGACTGATGCCGCAGCCGCTTTTTTGGGGCTGGATAAAGGAGCTATTGTTTATGTTTTCCGGCGTCAGCGTTTCATAGCGGGCGAACCGCTGAGTTATACGGTTAATTATCTGCCGCAGGAGATAGGCTGTAAAATTCAGAAAAGACATCTGCAGCAAATGACAATGCTGGAAACGCTGGAGAATGTTGTCGGTATCACGCTGGGAGTTATTGAGCATGAGGTGGAAATAACAAGGGCCAACGGAGTTGTCGCCGGGCAACTGGGCATTGCACCGCTGGATCCGGTGCTGACAGTGAAGACCTCGGTTTTTGATTACTTGCATAAGCCTGTGGAAATAGTCTGGACTTACTTTGTCGAAAACAAATATAAGTTTAAAGTTGTTCTCGACAAATAGTTACTGGTGAAACTCAATTTTCAACAGCAAATTGCCGGAACATAAGGCGGCAGGTTGAAAATTGCATTTAGCAATCCCGGATATACAGTAATGAATGATTCGTTGCTTAATTTGGGATTTGTGCCAGGTGATAGTGGTTTCTCCGTCAAGGAGAGGGGATATAATTTATTTTATAAGGAAGGGAGAAAGTTATGGAAGGAAGTTTGAAGTATGAAGATGTTTACAAGGAATCGGTAACTCAGCCCGATGTTTTCTGGGGAAAAGCGGGTGCAGAAGTTAAATGGGTTAAAAAATGGGACAAGGTTCTCGATGACAGCAAGAAGCCTTTCTACCGGTGGTTTGTTGGCGGCGAACTCAATACCTGCTACAATGCGCTTGATTATCATGTGGAAAACGGCCGCGGCGATCAGACGGCAATCATTCACGACAGCCCGGTAACTAATTCCGTCACCAAAATAACTTATAAGGAATTACTTGAGCAGGTGGCCAAGTTTGCCGGCGTCCTTCAGGGAATGGGCGTTAAGAAAGGCGACACTGTCATCATCTATATGCCAATGATTCCGCAGGCGGTAATGGCGGTTTTGGCCTGCGCCCGTTTAGGCGCTGTTCATTCCGTAGTTTTCGGCGGATTTGCTCCCAATGAACTGGCTATCCGTATTAATGATGCCAAACCCAAAATAATGGTTTCCGCTTCCTGCGGCATCGAAGGGAAAAAAGTTATCCCCTACAAGCCCCTGCTTGATGAAGCCATTAAACTGGCGGATCACAAGCCGGAAAAAACAATAATTTTCCAGCGTCCGCAGATAACCGCGGACTTGAAGGCGGGACATGACTTTAACTGGGAAGAAGTGATGAAAACCGCCAAGAAGGCTGATTGTGTAACTGTTAAGGCGACCGATCCGCTTTATATTCTCTATACCTCGGGAACGACGGGAAAACCCAAGGGTGTCATGCGCGACAACGGCGGTCATGCGGTTGCTTTGAAATGGTCTATGAAACACATTTATGATGTGCAGCCGGGCGATGTTTACTGGGCGGCATCGGATGTCGGCTGGGTCGTCGGCCATTCCTACATTGTGTATGCGCCATTGCTTTATGGTTGCACTACCATCGTGTATGAGGGAAAACCGATCGGCACACCCGATCCCGGAGCCTTCTGGAGAGTGATTTCTCAGCATGGTGTACGAGTGCTCTTTACCGCTCCGACTGCTTTCCGCGCTATCAAGAAAGAAGACCCCAATGGTGAATATCTGAAAAAATACGACATCAAGTCTTTGAAATATCTTTTCCTGGCCGGCGAAAGACTAGATCCGGATACCTATCATTGGGCGAGTGGCATGCTGAAAATCCCCGTGGTTGACCACTGGTGGCAGACCGAAACCGGTTGGCCGATAGCGGCGAACTGCATGGGCATCGAGAAGTTCCCCATCAAAGCCGGTTCGCCCACCAAGGCCGTTCCCGGTTATAACGTGCAAATTCTGGACAGCAACGGCAAAGAATTGCCCAATGGTCAGGAGGGTTCAGTCGCTATTAAGCTGCCGCTTCCTCCGGGCTGTCTGCCCACCCTGTGGAATGATGACAAGCGTTATCTGGATTACGTCACCGATGTTCCCGGTTATTACGTAACAGGAGACGGCGGTTTCTACGATAAAGACGGCTATCTATTTATCATGGGACGTATTGATGATGTTATCAATGTTGCCGGTCATCGTCTTTCCACCGGTTCGATGGAAGAAATTATTTCCAAACATCAGGATGTCGCGGAATGCGCAGTGTTCGGCATGAATGAGCAGCTCAAGGGAGAAGTTCCCGTGGGATTTGCCGTACTCAAAGCCGGTGTTACCCGCGACCATGCGGAAATCGTGAAAGAACTGGTGCAGATGGTACGTAACGATATCGGAGCCGTTGCCTGTTTCAAACAGGTTGCCATAGTCAAGGCCTTGCCCAAGACCCGTTCCGGCAAGACGTTGCGCAGCACAATGAGGAAGATAGTTAATCAGCAGCAATACGTGGTGCCTTCCACTATTGATGATCCCGCTGTATTGGATGTGATTAAAGAAGCGGCGCAGAAATTGAAGGAAGAAGCGTAGAGGCTTGTCCTTACGCTTATTAACGAAGGGAGCCTCAGGCAAATGCATCGGCCCCGCATTTCCTGTTGTTTGCAGATTCCAGGTTAATAAGCCTGAGGCTCTGATTTTAAAACCAGGCGGAGAGTCCACGGTATAATCCGGCGGCTCTCCGCTTTCTTTGTGATGCCGTCTGCGCAGGATTTAGTTCGTCTTTTAGCACTGCGAAAAATTACTCCTGCTGAATGTAATGTTGCAGTAAATATTCTTTTGATATATCTTCTCGGATAAAAAGCAGATAAAAAAATGGGAAATCATTTGCGAAATAATCGTAATGATAAAAAATTTTTTCTTTCTTTCCTTCTTGTATTAATTTCCCCGTTGCTGTTTGCCGGTCAATCTCCCGCGGAAAGCCAGATATTTGAAAAATGGCTTGAAGGAGTTCGCCTGGAGGCTTTGGCGCGGGGCATCCAATCAGGAACCCTGAACGATGTTTTTGCCGGAATTGAGCCGCTTAACGAAGTTACGGAACTCGACAGGCAACAGCCGGAATTTCGGCAGGCCTTTTGGGAATATCTGAATGCGCGCGTTACTCCGGCCAGGATTGAACAAGGCCGCGCTTATCTTAAGGAATACAGAAAAATACTGAATAAAGTCAGTAAGACATATGGTGTACAACCACACTTCCTTGTCGCTCTCTGGGGTATCGAATCAGATTATGGAGCGATCAAGGGAAGCTATCCGCTGGTGGCGGCGCTGGCGACGCTGGCCTTCGAAGGACGGCGCACAGCCTTTTTCCGCCGACAGTTGCTGGATCTTTTGCAATTGATAGATGAGGGACATATCCGGAATGATGCGACAGGGTCATGGGCGGGCGCCATGGGGCACACTCAATTCATGCCGGAAACATACCGGAAGCACGCCATTGATTTTGACAAAGACGGCAGAAAAGATCTCTGGTACAGCCTTGCCGATGTTTTTGCTTCTTCCGCCAACTATCTGGCCTTATCCGGGTGGGAAAAAGGAAAAGGCTGGGGCCGGGAAGTGCTGCTGCCGGAAGGCTTTGACTATGCACTGTGCGATTTGAGAATCAAAAAAACATTGTCGGAATGGAGAAAGCTGGGTGTGCAAAAAGTTGGAAATGGCCGCCTGCCGCAAGGCAAAACGGAGGCGTCGCTGGTTCTGCCGGGCGGTGCAGACGGCGGCCCGGCGTTGCTGGTTTATCAGAATTTTCACGTTCTTTTGGAGTGGAACCGGTCAATCCTTTATGCCGTTTCGGTCGGCCATCTGGCCGACCGTCTGACCGGCGCGCCCGCATTCCGGCAGCCGGGCAAAAATATTGCTGCGCTTACCCTTGCCGAATCAATGGAATTGCAACGATTGCTGGCATGCTGGGGTTATTATAAGGGCGAGGTAGATGGTATTGCCGGTACGAAAACCCGTGAGGCCATCAGGATATTTCAGCAAGAGAATTTACTGCCCGCGGACGGTTACCCCTCGCTCCGGACTCTGGAGTATCTGCGGGTAAAAACAAATCAAATATAATAAAACAGTAAGATAAATAATCTGCCGGTTTATCAGCCGCCGATGGCGGACATATCACGCCGGCATTTTTTTAAATTATTGTCGGAACAGTCAAGGTCATGGTGTTTGGGCTTCGATAATATTGCCCCACTGATGATATTTTCCAGTTCGGCATCCCCGCAGTTTTGACGCAGTGCTGCTTTTAAATCAATTTCTTCCGGTTGCAGCAGACAGGCCAGCAATTTACCATCTGCCGTTAATCTCAGGCGATTACAGGAAGAACAGAAGTGATTGCTGACGGGATTAATAAAACCGATTTCTCCCAAACCGCCTTTGATTCTAAATCGCCTGGCCGGGCCATCGGATTTTTGCGTTTTGCCGGGTATTGCCTCCAGAGTGTATTGGGAATTGATTTTTTCCAGCACCTGAGAGGTCGGCAGATAATCGGGGTTTTGATTTGATTGTGCTTTGCCCAAAGGCATCAGCTCGATGAAACGCACCTGAAAGGGTTTGTCAATGGCCAGCCTTGAAAACGCCAGTACCTCATCATCATTAAATCCTTTGATTGCTACTGTGTTAATCTTTATCGGCGAAAAACCGGCTTCTTCCGCTTTGGCAATTCCTCTTAAGACAGCATCAAGATTTCCTCCTCCTGTTATATACGAATACTTTTTTTTGTTGAGGGAATCAAGGCTGATATTAATGCGGTGCACACCTGTGGCAAAAATAGCGCAGGCGAATTGTTCCAGCAGGATTCCGTTAGTTGTCAGGCTGATATCCCGCAAGCCGGTGATATTTTTCAGCGAGGCCAGGAAATCAACGACTCCGCGGCGAACCAGCGGTTCACCGCCCGTAACGCGAATTTTGATTAATCCCATTTTAACGGCAATACGGACGACACGAATTATTTCTTCGTAACGCAGAATGTCCTGATGGCCCTGCAGAGAGAAGTCTTCTTTGGGACGGCAATATCTGCATCTGAGGTTGCACCGGTCAGTGATGGAAACCCTTAAATAATTTATTTCGCGATCAAATTTATCCAGCATATTCTAAAAATGATTGCCTCTAGTTCAAGCATTTTGTTCGATAACATAATAAAAGCAACAAAACAACTATAGTGTCTTTGCTTTTTTTGAACATAAAATTTCCGGGCAAGAAAATATTCATCAGGAGAAACCGGACGAAATGTTTCTTGACATGGTGGTGGTTCTCGTTTAAAGCAAAACCAATGTTGGCCCTGTCTATTGCATCAGACAAGAATTCTCAGCGGCAGCGCCGAAAAACAATCTGGAGTATATATGGAAAAGACACCCATTACAAAAAATGGTTTTGAAAAATTAAAAAAAGAACTGGAACGTCTCAAGAATGTTTCCATTCCGGAAAATATCCGCGATATTGAAATAGCGCGGGGCCACGGCGATTTGTCCGAAAACGCCGAATATTCGGCTGCTAAAGAAAGGCAGTCTTTTCTGCATGGCAAGATGCAGGAATTGGAAAACAATTTAGCTACTTCCAATGTGATTGATTTAAAAGGGCTTACTAATGAAAAAGTTGTTTTCGGCTGTTACGTGTGCCTCGAAGACACAACAAGCGGCGAAAGAATCAAACATCAACTGGTTGGCCCTTATGAGTCTGACATTAATCTCAATAAAGTATCCGTTACTTCACCTATCGGCAAAGCTGTCATAGGCAAGCGCGTCGGTGATGAAATCACCGTGAAAACACCGGGCGGAATCAGGTATTTTGAAGTGGTAGATATTTACCTGGAAGAAAAATAAAATTTCCTTCCTGCATTTTGTTAATCTATTTTGATGCTCGCCTTCACAACTTTTTTGTCAATCTTGCCGGCCCCTGTTTTTGGTATCTCTTTTACAAATTTAAAAAATTTCGGTATTTTGTATTTGGCCAGTCTTTCCAGACAATGCTCCTTTATTTTTTTCTCGGTTAGCTGAGGATCGCTGGCAACGATTATCGCGCATCCTACTTCCCCCCATTTAGGATCGGGAACACCGATTACAGTTACTTCGGCAACGCCCTCGCAGCTGAATATTGCGCTTTCTATTTCCGCCGGATAAATATTTTCGCCGCCGGAGATGATCATGTCTTTCAACCGGTCGACTATTTTGAAATAACCTTCTTCATCCTTCATGCCTAAATCGCCGGTATGGAGCCAGCCGTCAACGATCGTTTTGCTGGTCGCCTCCGGATTGTTCCAGTAGCCGGAACAGACATGATCACCTCTGATAATTATTTCGCCGACCTCATTGGGGCCGACTTCCTTGCCAGCTTCATCGACAAGCTTCACATCAACATGGAAAAGGGGGATTCCGACATAACCGGGTTTACGGCGGACATCCGCTTTGGGCAGCCAGAATGTATTCGGGCCGGCTTCAGTCAATCCATAACCTGTTTTAAAATCAATTCCTCTTGCCCAGAATTTTTCAAATACATCAAGAGGAGCCGGAGCACCACCGTTGATAACAAGCTTGCAGCGGGAGAAATCCACCTTGTTCCAGTCCTTGTGTTGCTGCATGGTGATGAACATGGTGGGAACGCCGAAAAACAATGTTACATTCCAGTTATTGATTAAATCAAATGTCTGCTCAACGCTGAAGCTTTTGCATAAGATGCTCGTTCCTCCGGCCTGAACCAATGGGGCAGTAAAAACATTCAAACCGCCCGTATGAAAAAGAGGAGCGTTTAAAATGGCAATATCACTGCTGTCCAATTCCCACGACATTACTGTGTTTATAGCGTTAGTATTAATTGCCCGGAAAGTGAGCATAGCGCCTTTGGGCAAGCCGGTGGTTCCTCCCGTGTAGCAGATAACCCACGGGTCATCCTGAGATATTTCCACCTTGGGGAAAGGCTTTGCGGGAAATTTATTTTTATCGGAAAAGTTTTTATCGGTTGGCGCAACTTTTTTATCAATAGCCAGCCAGTGATTGACGCAACTGGTGTTTTTCTGAAGACTGGCGGCAAGTTCGCTAAAATCACCGGAGTAGATTAACACTTGCGGAGAGGCATCATCAATAATTCCTTTCAATTCAACGGGAGTTAAGCGCCAGTTCAAGCTCTGCATGATTGAGCCGAGTTTGTTGCAGGCAAACCAGGTTTCCAGATATTCCATGCAATTGCCCGCCAGTATGGCAACACGGTCGCCTTTGCCGATTCCGAGAGACTGCAAATAATAGGCGGTCTGATTGGTGCTTTTATTCCACTGAGCATAGGTAATTTTTTCTTTTGTGTCCGCATTAATAATCGCCACTTTATCCGGGGATAACAAGGATCTTTTCTCCAGCCAGTCCGGGACATAGCTTGTTTTATCCGCCATAATTATTCTCCTTGCCAGAATGATTTTTTATAATTAATTGCCGTTGAATAAATAATAACGTCAATCAAAATATCTTTAGTAAAATTCTAGGCCTTATTGCATATTTGAAAATTTCTGTCAATAAAACCTATTTATTAAAATGGATTTGACTTACAATTTGTTGATTAAGGCATTAATATATAAATAACCAATCAGCTGTCGCGGCGCAAAATATGCGACAGGAATTATTTCCGGGCCAAAAACAGGTTTTTAAGTGCTTGTAAAAAAAGAGAAAATACTGGCCCAATAAATAAAGTAATAATATGATATTTTTTTCTTGACACAAATGGATATAGGGAGTAAAAGCTCGCTTCTGTTCGTCAGAGATGTGCTTGAAGGTAAGTTGATAATTCAACATCTTCACCGACGGTATGAATCGTAGTTATCGGATAGCTCCTTTGATTACTGGCAGAACATAATTCTTTTAAATTTTGAAAATTGTTCTTGACAAAAAAGTCTTTTTGACTTATTTGTAAAAACTCGTTTCAAGATGGCTCTTTGGAAATTGAATAGTGGGATACAAAGATTTGTGGGTCCTATTTATTTTTTTGAATTAACGCGAGAATAAAGGAAGTTTAACTTCCTTCTAGGATTAAAACTTGAGAGTTTGATCCTGGCTCAGAACAAACGCTGGCGGCGTGCCTAACACATGCAAGTCGTACGAGAAAGTCCGCTTCGGTGGATGAGTAAAGTGGCGCACGGGTGAGTAACACGTGGATAATCTACCCTTCAGTTTGGAATAACGTACCGAAAGGTGCGCTAATACCGGATAATATTCCGGTTGCTTCGGCAACCGGAATCAAAGATGGCCTCTGCTTGCAAGCTATCGCCGAAGGATGAGTCCGCGTACCATTAGCTAGTTGGCAGGGTAATGGCCTACCAAGGCAACGATGGTTAGCTGGTCTGAGAGGATGATCAGCCACACTGGAACTGAGACACGGTCCAGACTCCTACGGGAGGCAGCAGTGAGGAATATTGCGCAATGGGGGCAACCCTGACGCAGCAACGCCGCGT
>JAKLDS010000080.1 GCA_022703375.1 Deltaproteobacteria bacterium
GGCGGCTGCGAAACCATGTCCCATATTCCGATGGGCGGCAGTATTTTCCGTCCGCATCCCGATTGGGGTGATAAACCCAACGTTTATGTTTCCATGGGTGTAACGGCGGAAAACGTGGCAATGAATTACAATGTTTCCCGCGAAGATCAGGATAAGTTCGGACTGGAAAGCAACCGCAGGGCTTATGAAGCGCAAAAAGCGGGGAAATTCAAGGAAGAGATAATCCCCATCAACGCCTGTAAATATGTCAAAACAAAAAGCGGCGTCAAAGTCAGGGAAAAATTTGTTTTTGACGCTGATGACGGGATTCGCTGGCCTACTACGATTGATGACTTGGCGAAACTCAAACCGCCTTTCAAACAGGGCGGGAGCGTAACAGCAGGCAACGCCTCACAGATGACCGATGGCGCGGCGTTTACATTACTGATGTCAGCGGAGAAAGCAAAGGCCATCGGTGTAAAGCCAATTGCCAAGTTGATGTTTTATGCGGTTGCCGGTTGCAAGCCGGAAGAAATGGGCATCGGCCCGGCGCTGGCTATTCCCAAAGTTCTGAAGATGGCCGGACTCACAAGTAAAGACATTGATGTTTTTGAAATCAATGAAGCCTTTGCCAGTCAGGCTCTTTATTGCATTCGGACAATCGGGTTGGAAGACAGATTGAAAGCAGGTGATGTTAATCCCAACGGCGGCGCCATTGCACTGGGGCATCCGCTCGGCGCCACCGGCGCGAAACTGACTGCTCAACTGCTGCATGAAATGAAACGCCGGAAAGCCAAACGCGGCATCGTTTCCATGTGTATCGGCGGCGGCATGGGCGCGGCGGGAATTTTTGAAATGCTGTAGTTAAAAAAGAAGTCAGAAGACAGAATAAAGGCGTCAGAAGTCAGAATCCCTCCTTCAGCCAGAAGCTGAAGGAGGGATTTTTATTATATTGACGAAATTAATTTAGGCATATAGGGTTGCATCAATCAAATAACTTTTACGAAAAGAGGCGTTACTATGAAAGTCGGGTTTGTGCAGTTTTCCCCTTCCTTCGGCAAAATTGACGAAAATATTGAGAAAGCTCTGTCGTTAATTGATGAATCCGCTGCGGAGTTGATTGTTCTGCCCGAATTATTCAACACCGGCTATCTCTTTATTTCTGAAAAAGAAACGCACAAACTGGCGGAAGAAGTTCCCTCAGGGAAAACGACAAAAGCATTAATCGGAATCGCGCGGCGAAAAAAAATAAATATCGTTGCAGGACTTGCCGAACAGGATCGTGGTAATTTATATAACTCCGCCGTTTTGGTGACACCTCATGGCTTCGGCGGGGTCTACAGAAAAGTTCATCTTTTTAATGAAGAGAAAATATGGTTCAAGACGGGAGGCGAAGGCTTTAAAGTCTTCGACATCGGAATTTGTAAAATCGGCATCATGATTTGTTTTGACTGGTTCTTCCCCGAATCGGCGCGCCTGCTGGCGCTGATGGGGGCTGATGTTATCTGTCACCCGGCGAATCTTGTTTTGCCTTATTGTCAGGACGCCATGGTAACGCGCTGCCTGGAAAACAGGGTGCATATAGTTACCGCCAACCGCACAGGTATTGACAGACGTGGTGATAAAATGTGGCGTTATACAGGAAAAAGCCAGATAACCACCGCGGATGCGCGCATTCTGTACCGTGCCGGCGCCAAAAAGGACGAAGCCGGCAGCGCCGAAATTGATTTGCAGTCAGCCCGCAATAAAAGAATAAACAAACTCAACGACTTATTTGCCGACCGGAGAACGGAGCACTATGGGCAGTTGATTAAGGGATGATGTTCAATAGCTTTTTTGCTTGAAATAGGGTGGACTTTAGGCTATAGCACACAGCACTTGGGTATCTGAAAAAATTGATTCGGGCTGTTTAAAAGCTTGTCCCGTACTTGATACGGGATGTTCAGATGCAGCGCAACGAATCAGATGAGCGGTTTTCAGCAGCCCGGCTTGGGCGGTTAACTCAGCGGGAGAGTGCTACCTTCACACGGTAGAAGTCACTGGTTCAATCCCAGTACCGCCTACCATTGCTGAACAGGGGTTGCGGTTCTTGCCGCAGCCTTTTTTTGTGATTTAAGAAAATTGTTGACACAAAACCGGCTTCAAAGTATAGAAAACATCCCGAAAATAAAGAGAAACTGGCAACAGCCTCTCGCAAATATCCAAGCTGTTTTCAGTAAAACCTCCAGGCAGTTCCTGACAGGCCGGTGCTATTGCATGTTAAATGTTTGATCATTATCGGGATTTTTTACACAAGTAAGGAAGGATGAGCATGGTGCCAGAAAAGAAAAAGATAAAAAAAGTATTGATTGCCAACAGGGGAGAAATTGCCCTGAGAATAATCAGGACAGTTAAGGATCTCGGCCTGGAAGCAATCGCCGTTTACGAAAAACCGGATTCGGAAGCCTATTACATCCGGATTGCCGATGATGCGATTATGATTGGTGACAGGCCGCGCCGGGAATATCTTGATATCGAAAAGATAATCTGGGCGGCACGGAAAAGCGGTGCCGATGCAATTCATCCCGGTTACGGTTTCCTTTCCGAAAATGCCGATTTTTCGGCAGCCTGTGAGAAAGCAGGTATCATATTCATCGGCCCGCCGCCCAAGGTCATTCAGAATATGGGCAATAAAGTAGTCGCCCGCAGGATTATGGAGCAGGCCGGCGTGCCGACAGTACCGGGAACGGGGACGCTTGCGGCAGGCGACGCGGCTATGGAGCAGGCGGTTTCTTTTGTCAACCAATACGGTTGTCCCCTGATGCTCAAAGCCTGTGCCGGAGGCGGCGGACGCGGTATCCGGAAAATCAGCAATGAAGAAGAACTGAAAACGCAGTTACCGCTGGTGCGGGCGGAAACCCGTTCCGCTTTCAACGATGACAGTATTTATATCGAGAAATGCATCGAATCGCCCCGTCATATTGAAATTCAGATTCTGGCCGATCATCATGGTAATGTGATTCACCTGGGATCACGCGATTGTTCCATCCAGCGCCGCCATCAGAAACTGCTGGAAATAGCACCGGCCAATTTGCCGGCCGGTGTTCTGGAAGCGATGTATGACGCGGCAATCAAAGGCGCACGTGCCGCTGGTTATGTCAATGCCGGCACGGTAGAATTTCTTGTGGATGGCAAAACAAATGAGTTCTGGTTTATGGAGATGAACACCCGTTTACAGGTAGAGCATACGGTAACGGAAGAACTGACCGGTGTAGATATTGTCCGCCAGCAGATAAAGATTGCCGAAGGGGAAGCAATAGCCATTCCCCGAGAGAGAGTACACATGCTGGGCAATGCCATTCAGGTGAGAATTAACGCGGAGGATCCCAAAAACAATTTCATGCCCGAAGGCGGCAAGAGGCTGGAAGTATATCAGTCACCCGGCGGGCCGGGAGTACGTCTGGATGGCGCCGTTTACCAGGGGTATCGCATTCCGACAGATTATGATTCGCTGATGGTGAAAATGACTGTAAGAGGCTATGACTGGGAACAGACACTGCAGCGCCTGAAACAGGCTCTCAACGGATTTTTAATAGTCGGGCCGAAAACAACGATTCCTTTTTATCTGGCAATTTGTGAAGAGCCTGATTTCAAAGCGGGAAAATTCGATACCGGTTATCTGGAAACGCACGAACAAATTTTCAACTACGCGGAAAAAGAAAGAGAAGTGGCAAAACTAACTAAATTAATAGCCGAGATTCACGCGAAGAAAATGAATCCCTACGCTTATTAATCACCCTAAAGAGCAGGTTGGTCAGATTTATGAAAAAAGCAGCAAAGACGATATTTGATGAACGGATAACTCCCCGTGAGCTGAGAGAAAAAGGCGCAGGGCAGATCATTGACAAGCTGCGGCGAGCCAGGGGGTACTACATAACCAATACGGAAAGAGACCTTTCGCAGTCGGATTTTAAAAACCGTATCATGCCGCACACCCAACTACTGGTGGCCAAAGAAAGAAACGCCACGGGTTTTTTCTCGCTGGAGATATCAGGAGGAGCATCCGTCCATGTGGATATGCTGCGCAAACAGATTAATCCGCTGGAAAAGCTGGAAATAATGGCGGCCAATATGCCCGATACGCTTTTTCAGAATCTCTGCCGCGGCATTAATTTATTCGGTTACCGTCCCTATCCGGAAAACGTTATCCGGTTTACCGTACAGAGCTTTGCCCGTTATGTTCATGTCTGGCGGGTCTTTGATTTTTTGAACCATATTCCCAATATGGCGGCTGTTTTTGAAGAAGTGAAAAAGGCCGGCTGTATTCTGGAGCCCTCCATCTGCTTTTCCACCGGTCCGGAGCATACCGATACCTATTATGTAAAAAAGGTCGGAGAAATACTGGATGTTACCGGAGAAGAAATAATTCTGTGTATCAAAAATCATGGCGGTCTGGGAACACCGCGCCGCATCGGGCAACTGGTCAAAGCTATTTTAGATAAATATCCCGACCTGGTAATTCATTATCACGGCCATAACACCGACGGCAATGATACGGGCAGAGTTATTCACGCCGTGACTTCCGGCGCGAAAATTGTTGACGCTTCCGACCACGCTTTTACCGGCTTCTTCGGACCGCCGCCGCTTTTAACGGTTATTGATACACTGGCCGAATACGGCTATCCGGCGGTTGGATTGGACAGGCAGGCGGTTGTTGATACGTCTAATATTTTACGTTCGCAGCGGGAATATTATCGCGATATGGAATCGCAGTTTTTCGGATTCGATCCGACCGTGCAAATCCACAAGCTGCCGGGCGGCGCTCAGGGTTCGAGTTTTGAGCAGGCTGTGAAAGGCGGTTTCCTGCACCGAATGCCGGAAATACTGCAAAATGAACTGCCGCGGGTGCAGGTGGAACTGGGAAACTGGTGGAGTGTGACGCCCGGTTCGCAGATTCTCTGGACCACTGCGGTAAATAACGTGTTAAAAGGCGTGCGCTACAAAGATGCCAACGATGATCTGAAAAATCTGATGCTGGGCAGATACGGCGAACTGCCGTTTTACAAGCCCGCTGATGAAATATATCAGGCGGTATTCGGATCTGACTGGAAAAAATATGTTGATTGCAACTACTGCTATCAGCAAATCGAGAATATTGATCTTATCGTGGAAAAGAAAGTGCTGGAGAAGCGGTTGGGAAGGCAAGCGACGGAAGATGAACTGGTGCTTTATCTGCAACACCCCAATGACGCGGTTAATTTTTTCAAGTATGAAGAAAAATTCGGCAAAACCTGGGTTTTACCGCCGAAAATCTGGTTTAAAAAAGGCGGATTTGCCCTCGGTGATAAATTTGAAATAGCCGATGCCTATGGCAAATTGCATGTTATAGAAATAGGTCATCAACGCAAAAATAAAGCCGGTGACGCCGTTACTTATTTTACCGTTGACCATCATCAGGAGCCGGTTATTACAGAGCTGGAAGCCGATACCGGTAAAAATGCCGGAGATTCTTTAAAGAAAAAGGTGGCAATATCAGCCAAGGAACTGACTGAACTGGCTAAAGCAGGCGATATCCGCTCGCAGATGGCCGGAACAATCAATGAAATACCGGTAGGCGAAGGCGAAGAAATATCGGCGGGTCAGGTGGTGATAGTAATCGAGGCAATGAAGATGCTGACCAATGTGATATCCGAAGTCAGCGGCAGGATTGCCGAAGTGTCTGTTGCCCCCGGTGATAAAGTGGAAATGGGCGATCAACTGATGACAATCACCAAATCTTAGTTTCCCCAACTGTATGCAGCCGGCAGCCGGCAACAATTAACTTTATTTGCCTTCTCTGAGATAGGGCAGGGCGAGCTGGACTTTTTTTAACGCCTGTTTTTCAATCTGCCTGGCGCGTTCGCGGGTTATGTTGTATCTGTCTCCTATTTCCTGCAGGGTTTCCGGATTATCGGCCATCACGCGCTTTTGAATGATATATTTTTCTCTTTCATTGAGGTTGGTAAGAGCGCCTGCGATATCGCGCTGGACAAGTCCTCTTTCTTCGTTTCTAATCAGTGCATTCTCCTGATCTTCGCCTTCAAATGCCAGAAAATCCATATGAGTACTGTCGCCTTCGTCGCCGATAAGCTCATGCAGCGAGACGTCACGCGTTCCCATGCGCAAATCCATTTCCGCCACTTCGGAACCTTTGACTCCCAGCGATTCGGCGATTTCGGCGAATTCCGGATTTTTCCGGGAAAGAGTTTCCAGCTGTTTCTTGGCCTGTCCCAGCTTGAAAAATAATTTGCGCTGCGCCTGAGTGGTGCCGATTTTAACAATGCTCCATGATTTAATCAGGTAGTTCTGAATGTAGGCGCGAATCCACCAGACAGCGTAGGAAATCAGCCGGTAGCCTTTGTAGGGATCGAACTTCTTGACCGCGTGAATCAAGCCGATATTGCCTTCCTGAATTAAATCAGCCAGTTTAAAACCATAGTTGCGGTATTCGTGCGCTATTTTTACGACAAAACGCAGATTGGAGACGATCAAAGTTTCCGCGGCCTGCATGTCGTTGTATTTCTTCAAACGTACCGCCAGCTTGAATTCCTCTTCTGCGGTAAGCAGAGGAAAACGATTTATCTCTCCGATATAAAGATCCAGCGTGCCGGTAACAGCAGGTAGTTTCAACTATTGAGCCCCCTTGTCAATTATGAAAATACTTTTTATCTAACAAAAATTCGCCGGTCAAGATATAATTTTTCAATATCCTTGACAGGGCTTGTTTTCATGCTTAAAGTAAGAACAAAATATCAGGTGTAATTATATGCAATTAATAAATAAAATCATGATTGATTCGGCACTTAAAATCGCCGGTCAGATTAACGCTGATGCGCTTTTGATTTGTGTTGATCTGGCGGAGGACATGACGCTTTTGCCGGAAGAGTTAAAGACGGCCATCGGTGTTATTATCGTCAGCCGTGAAGGTGAAGAATTGCCGGAGGGAATCAGGAATTTTGTCAGGAAGCTGGACGTTCCCAATGTTAATCTGACCAGAGTGGGAAAAATAAAACTGGCCATTGCCAAAGGCGTGGTCATGAATTTGTTTAGAAAAGAGGATAAAATTGTCTGTCTAAGCGGAGTGCCGAAGTTCGGTTACGCGGACAGTATTTTTGTCATTGATGTCGGCAAGGAGTTTGAAATTCTGACCGCCGATTATATTAATGATATCGTTGAAAGCGTCCGTCCGGAAGTTTTTAACGCGGCGCTGAATCTCGCCTGCGAAATCGCCGCGCAGGGCAGAGAAAGCAAAAAAGTAGGCACAATTTTTGTTCTGGGTGACGAAGAAAAAGTGTTGCAGCTCTCCCGGCAGATGATTATTAATCCTTTCATGGGATATACGGAAGAGCAGCGCAATATCTTAAATCCGGATCTGGCAGAAACAATCAAGGAATTTTCCGCGATAGATGGAGCTTTCATTATTAAAGACAATGGAGCGATTATCACTGCGGGCCGCCACCTGAATGCCGCGCTGGACAGCCGCGACTTTCCCGCCGGTTTGGGAAGCCGCCACATAGCGGCGGCGGGTATTACCAGCGTCACCAGAGCGGCGGCTATTGTGATTTCGGAATCGTCGGGTAATGTCAGTGTCTATAAGAACGGCAAGTTATTCGTCGCTATTGAAAAACCGGTGGAGTGAGGTTGATATATGCGTTTTGATAAATTCACATTAAAAGTTCAGGAAGCAATCCAGGATGCGCAGTCGCAAGCGGAAGCGCTGGGTCATCAGGCGCTGGAACCGGAGCATCTGCTGGCGGCGCTGCTGAAACAGGAAAATGGAATAGCTGGCGCCATTCTGAAGAAAATGGGAGTATCTCCGGAGCAAACCGGACAGGAATTGGCAGAGTACCTGAAACGGCAGCCGCACGTCGAGGGCGCCGCGGGACAGGCCTATCTTTCCCCCCGCGCCAATAAGCTTCTGGACAAGGCTCTTACTGAAGCGGCGCGCCTCAAGGATGAATACGTCAGCGCGGAGCATGTTTTAATTGCCGCCTCTGAAGAAAAGGATGGCAAGGCCGGCAGTATTCTCAGGCAGGCGGGAGTAACCAAGGATAAGATATTTCAGGCGCTCGTCGAGGTCCGCGGCAACCAGCGGGTAACCGATCCCAATCCCGAAGGCAAGTATCAGGCACTGCAACGCTATGCCAAAGATTTTAATGAACTGGCGCGCAAGGGGTCTTTCGATCCGGTCATCGGACGCGATGAAGAAATACGGCGCATCATGCAGGTGCTCTCCCGGCGTACCAAAAACAATCCCGTGCTGATCGGCGAGCCGGGTGTCGGTAAAACGGCCATAGTAGAAGGGCTGGCGCAGCGGATTGTCAACGG
>JAKLDS010000081.1 GCA_022703375.1 Deltaproteobacteria bacterium
GATTATATTTATTCCGGAATTAACGGGCACACCAAATTCGGTCTGGGATGGGCTGATTCATACATGTATGATTCCTGTTCGATTGTCATCTATTACGAAACAGACACGAAAAAACCGACGTTGCGCTGCGGTGTTTTTAAATGGCTGCGGGCGGGCTGGAAAAATATGAACATGGTTAAAAAAACTGATATTTACGGCGGAGTGCAGCGCTATGCGCGCGATGCGAAAGTCACGCTCGAAAATCCGCTGCTGCCCGATTATAATGATTTAAAGAACAGTATTGCCGTAATTAATAATCTGCCGCTCAGCGCCTTGAGAGAGAAAACAGGAAAATATCTGGATGTGATAAGAAAAAAATACAACAGTAACGATTTGATTTCCCGTAAGGAATTTCGTGATATTTTTACCGGTGACAAGTACGTTAATCAGCTGGGCAAACGGGAAATGGAAGCTATCCTTATTATGGATTATCTGAAAAACGTACTGGGTAAAAAAAGTATCCTGAGCGGTAATTTTATTCTGCAGGCCGGCCAGGCAGGCGGCTGAGCATCTGACTGCAGAAATATCGCAATGCGATGAACAGTTCGCTGTTTAGCAAAATGTTCATCGGTAATTAAATCCCGAGTAAGTTGACAATATTATAAGCCAAAACTCCCCCGATGTAAGAAACGATAAGCGTCAGAATGATTGTTGAGTAAAACCATTTATTGCTGTTCATTTCATTTTTTAGTACGGCAATTGTTCCCGCACAGGGAATAAAAAGCATCATGACGACGAGGAAAGCCGCGGCAGACGGGGAAGTCATGATTTGCGGCAGCACTTTAGCCAGTCCTTCCGAACCGACCGAATATAGAATACCCAGTGTCGCAATAACGCTTTCCTTGGCCACCAGTCCCGTCAAAAGCGCGGTTATCATTTTCCAGTCCAGGCCCAGCGGAGTTCCCAACGGCTGCAGAAATCTGCCCAGCGCAGCAAGCCAGCTCTCTTCAACAATTCCTGCCGGGAAATATGACAAAAACCAGACAATAACGGATAGACCCAGAATAATAGTGCCGGCCTTGCGTAAAAAGGAAAGTGTCTGCCAGCGGACAGCCATGATGATTGTTCGCAGATGGGGCGGATGATAAATCGGCAACTCCATGATGAAGGGAGCATCCTGCTTCCAGATAACTTTATTCACAAAGATGCCGGCAATGCCCAGAGCTAAAATATTCACGGCCAGTATCGCCCACGATACATAAAGCGCGTTGGCGCCGAAAACGGCCGCAGAAACGAGTGTCAGGACGGCCAGACGCGCCGTGCAGGGCACAAAGGGAATTAAAAGAAGTGTAATCATCCGTGCTTTGCGCGTTTCAATAATCCGTGTTCCCAGTACCGCCGGTACATTACAGCCGAAACCAAGGCACATCGGGATAAAGCTCTTGCCGTGCAAACCGACAAGGTGCATGATTCTGTCCATCACGAAGGCTGCCCGAGCCATATAACCTACATCTTCCAGCAGCGCCATGATGGCAAAGAAAATAAGCAAAATCGGCAGAAAAGTAACAACTGACCCGGCCCCGCCGATAACGCCGTTGATAATCAGACCGCCGAGCCAGGCGGGCAGGCTGGAGAAAACAGGAGAGCACCAGACGGAAAAACGTCCAATCATGCCGTCCAGCCAGTCCTGTAAGGGAATGCCGATGTTGTAAGTAAGAAAAAAAACAAAAGCCATGACCAACAGCAAAACCGGAATGCCAAAAATCGGCTTGGTAAGAACATGGTCAATTCTGTCGGTAATCACGACCTGACCCATTCTAAAGCGCGAAACGGCAGCCCGTGATATTATTTCAATCCAGTCGTAGCGTCCGTTGACAACGGCATGCAATGAGTCTTCATGTTCGGCAAAAACTTTTTGTATATCTTCCCAGGCATGCGGGGGAACTTTATTTTGCGTGAGCGCGGAGATTTCGGAATCGCCTTCCATCAGTTTTATTGCCGTCCATTGTGCAGTATAAGGTTCTTCAACGTAAGGGGTTATTTTTTCCAATATCGTTTTGTAAACGAGCCGGTGATCTTCTGATACATCAGGCAGGCTGGGGGTAAGTTTCGTATCTCCTGCGGCAATAGCGTTAATTTGCGCGACGAGTTCCCTGATACCGTTGTTGCGTTTGGCGACCATCGGAACGACAGGAATGCCCAGTGCTTCCTGCAGGGAGTGGGAGTTAATCTGAATACCCTGACGGGCGGCGACATCCAGCATGTTGAGAGCCACAATTACCGGGCGATTCAAGAGCAGCACTTCCGATAAAAGATAAAGACTGCGCTCCAGCGCCGCAGCGTTCAAAACGAGGACAACGAGATCCGGTTTTTCTCTGATGATAAATTCACGGGTTACTCTTTCTTCTTCGGAAAAAGCAGTCAGACTGTATGTGCCGGGCAAATCTACAATCCGGATAAGAGTGCCGTTACTGCGGTGAAAACCTTCCTTCTTTTCGATTGTTTTACCCGGCCAGTTGCCGACATGCTGGGAGAGACCGGTAAGGATGTTAAAAATAGTTGATTTGCCGACATTAGGCTGGCCGGCCAGAGCGACAAATATTGATTTATCCACAGCGGGCTCACAAACAGTTTCTTTGACAGCCGTTGTCTTATAGACAAATATTTTTGCCGCTTCGCCCTGACCAAGAGCGATTCTGGTATCCGCAACCAGCAAAACAAACAAACCGCCGCTGATCTGCGCAATTTTGAATCTGGCACCGGTGACGATGCCCATTCCCGCGAACCGGCTGGTTAAAGACGAGCCACCTTCCAGGGAATAAATAACTCCTTGTTCGCCTTCGCGCAAATCTGTGATGGGAATGGGATTTATCATATATTCTTTCTCAAATGAACACGGTATTTCTTCAATAATATTTCCGGCCCATAGGAAGCTTTCGTGCGGCGCAGGTTCTTGTTCCCCATGTCCTCTTCCAGGTTCATAAACTTATATTGCGCCGCCAGACGCTTTGCCGAATCATTAAACATGAACTCGTATATGCCATGATACTTTTTGGAAGCTTTGGCAAAATGCAGACAAAATGTATTGTCATTCAACTCCTCGCCGATAACGAAGCCGGCTGATTGATTATCTATGTAATATATTGTTCCGCGGAGCGCAAGAGAGGAAAAATGCAGCAGCGCTTCTTCGCATTGGGCAAAATCGGTTTCATTTTGCTTCCGGCCTGATTCTTCCTGCCAGATTTGCAGTATGTGCAAACAATCTGCTTTATTTGCAGAGGATAGAGGTTGCTCTGATGGCTTGTATGATGAAAAAAACTGATTTAAATGATTACGGTGTCTGACGAATTGCCGTCCTTGAAACAACGCCAGATTTTCCGTCAGATAAATATAATCAGATTCGCCTTCATCATACGTTGCGATAAATTCGTCTGCGGGGAAAAAAGAAAGCCATTCTTCAGGGATGGGAAAGAAAAAGCTGTTTTCGGCGATTAGATCTTTCAGTTTCAGGGGATTGCATGTCCTGAGATCAAGAAGCGGCATGATATAATTTTCATTATGACGGTTATGAGCGGAAATGAATGTGCCGCAAGGTGTGCCGAGCAATTGGTAGCGATATGTGTCGCGGAACAGAAATACATTGGCAAAGGTATAATCGGAGATGGCCAGATTCATTTTTCTGAAGTTTTTCTTTAGCAGCGCCTGTTCACGCAAATATATCATTTCTGTTTTTCCCATGGTGTTTATCCTTAAAAAACAAGCAGGTGGCCGTTGTCTTTAAGCCATCTGCGGTGTATTTTATATTCGGGCATAGACCGGGCGACCAACGTCCAGAATTTTGTCGAATGATTTTTCTGCTGGATGTGCATTAATTCATGTATAACTACATAGTCAATCACATCCGGCGGCGCCATCATCAGGCGAAAACTGAAAGATATGTTGTTTTCCGCCCCACAGGAACCCCAGCGGTTCCGGGCGGAAGTTATCTTAACAGCCGTTTTCGGGCATCCGAATATCCGGCTGAAGTGTTCCACCCTTGCGGTCAGATATTCTTTTGCCCTGGCCTTATACCAGAAAGCAAAGAGCTTTTCTCCCGTTTCTTTTGTGCCGGGGCTGTTAAGGTAAAAGCGTCTGCCGGAGAAAACGAGACAAGGCTGGAAATCACGGACCTCAATTATTTCCAGTGGATACTTCTTGCCCTGATAATAAAATGCTTCCCCGCCCCGATATTGTTTTTCGCCGATTTCCTTTTTCTCCTGCTGCTGCCTGGCAATCGCTTTTTTAATCCAGTCCGTCTTGCTGCGGATAAAATTATCTATTTCAGTCAAAGGAGTGAAATATGGCGCTGATACCATTACGCCGCTGGAATTATTTATTTGTAGAGAAATTGTTTTTCTTCTTTTTCTGCTGCGTTTGAGATTATAAATGATGCTCATGCCGTTTTTTTATCACAGATTTCCGGCGAAAGCGAGACGCGAAAAAACATAAAGCTGTCTTCCCATTGGGTTTAAAGTATGATACTGAGAAAACAAAAAAAGAGTTTTGTCTGATGAATTCTGATGGAAAACGTCCCTGGGGATATTTCGAAGTACTGGCCGATGAGCCGGATTACAAGGTTAAAAGAATTGTAGTCAAACCGGGCGGTCGTCTGAGCATGCAGAGTCACCAGCTGCGCAATGAACAATGGTATGTCGTACAGGGAGAGGGCAGGGTTGTTATTGATGGACGGGATTATTCAGCATGGGCCGGGGCATCTTTCCATATTCCGGCAAAGTCAGTCCACCGCCTGGAAAATTCAGCATCAACGGATCTGGTTATCATTGAAATCCAGACAGGCAGTTACTTTGGCGAAGATGACATCGAACGGCTGGCCGACGATTACGGAAGAAATTAGTTTTGTACCGCCAGGAATAATATTTTATTGATTAACTTTTTTTCCCGTCTGCGGCGCGATGATGTTTTTCTGCCGCTGTTTTTTTGCAGAATCCCTTTCAATGAAAATTTGGCGTCCGGAAAAGGGATCAATCCCCGTCCAGTACATTAAAGCCGACCAGGTAGACGGCAGAGGCGTAAAAATCTGCACCTGCTCGGGATTGGTTTTCAGCTCTTTTGCGGCGAATGATTTCATCCGGCGCATGTCTTCATCGGTACAGCCGGGATGGGCGGCGATGAAATAATAAGTCAGGAATTGTTTTTTTCCCGCCGCGGCAGTCAATTTTTCAAAGTTATTTTTAAAAACCGGTAAAGCATTGATTGATGGTTTACCCATCAATTTTAAAACATTGTCCGCTGTATGCTCCGGGGCAACTTTCAACTGGCCGGAAACATGATGCTGCACCACTTCCCGCAGGTATGAGGTGCCATTATTTTTGTCGCTTAACAGTAAATCGTAACGCAGGCCGGAAGCCACAAAAACTTTTTTTATTCCTTTCATCCGGCGCAGCCTGCTTAATAACTTAGTTTGTCGGGAGTGATCGGCCTTCAGGTTGGTGCAGACACGCGGATAGAGGCATCGTTTGTTCCGGCAGGCGCCGCGAGTTTGTTTACGTAAGCATTCAAAACCGTACATATTGGCTGTAGCTCCGCCGATATCAAGGATGTATCCCCGGAAATCAGGCATCATTGTCAGTTTTTGCGCTTCGGCGATGATAGAATCTTCCGAACGGCTGACAACGGTTCTGCCTTCGTGCAAACCAATCGAACAGAAATTACATTCGCCATAGCAACCGCGATGGGAAGTGAGGGAAAATTTGATTGTGTCCAGAGCTTTGATTTTACCCTGAGCAAGGTAAAAAGGATGAGCGGCGCGGGCAAAATTCAGGGCATAGATATTATCGAGCTCTTCTTCCGTGAGCCTCGGCTGAGGCGGATTGTGGATAAGAAAACGCGCACCATGCCGCTGCGATAAACCTCGCGCGTAAGCCGGTTCGTTGTTTTGATAAAACGTAGTAAACATTTGCTGAAAGGCCGCTTTATCATCTGTTACCTGCTCATAAGCTGGCAGTTCCAGAAAATCAGAGCGCGGTGCGGCGGATATATGGCAGGAGCCTCTGATATTTTCCGTATTTTGTCCGTGTCTTAATTCATCGGCAATTTCTAAAATTGCTTTTTCGCCCATGCCGTAAACAAGAATATCGGCTTTCGCATCAAAAAGAATGGAACGGCGAATGGAATTAGACCAGTAATCGTAGTGGGCAATCCTTCTCAAGCTTGCTTCCACGCCGCCCAAAACCAGCGGTCTGGTGTTTTTAAAATATTGGCGGATTAAGTTGGCGTAGGCGATAACGGCGCGGTCGGGACGCCGGTTATTTTTGCCGCCGGCGGTCAAATCATCATTTTTCCTTTTTTTCCTGACGGCGGTGTAATTGGCTACCAGCGAATCCATACAGCCTCCGGTGATGCCCCAGAATAATTCGGGTTCTCCCAGACGGCAGATATCGGTTGCGCACCGGCAATCGGGCTGGGCGATAATTCCCACACGGTAACCGGCGCGGAGAAGGCATTGGCCGATGACGGCAACGCCGATGAAAGGGCTGTCAATATAAGCGTCACCGGTGACTAGAATCACATCGAGCTTATCCCATTTTAATTTTTTTAATTCCGCGGTAGTGGTGGGGAGAAACATATTAAATTATTCCCGCTAAACGCAAACCGGTCAGCAGAGAGACCACTGACAGCGCCAGGACCAGGCGTCCCAGCCAGCGATGATACTGTCGGACCAGCGGGGCTTTCCCGCCGGCTTTCAACTGATAAAAACCGGCCAGCAGCGTAATCAGGGCAAGAATAACGGTGGTCAGTCCGATAATCTGATGCACTCCTCCCAGATGATAAGCTCCCTGTTCCCAGAGAAGGATAAATATCAGGGAAAAGCCGACTACGAAAAACAGGCTGCCCGCCGAGTTGAGCATTTTATGCAACTTCAGCCAATATTTTTTACGGCGCAGAAACATGGCAAAGCCTACGCCGGCAAATACTGTCAGGACCGCTCCCGCCATAAAAATTTTATGGAATAAAAAAAGCATGTTTCTTAAGCTCAAAGATAAGTTTATACCGCTGTTTATTTTCAGACGATTACATGAAAAATTAAAGGTTAATTTCCCATCCCTGATGCACGGCAAAACAATCCATGCTGATTTCACGATGTTTGATTATTTGCCGGCAGTCTTTAATAATCAAATCAACTTCCTCGTCGAATCTTTCCTGATTATGGTGAAATAAACCGAATGCCTTAACCTGAGCTTCCATGGCAAGGCGAAGAGCGTCATGATAATAGGAATGGCCCCAGCCCCTGGTTTTCTTATATTCATTTTCCTTAAATTCGGCGTCATGAAAAAGAATATCCGCGCCGCGGCAGAAATTGAAATAATCCTGATAATCAAGACCGCCCTCATGGCGGAAACCAAGCTCATTATCAGTCAGAAAAACGAAGCATTTGCCGTCTTCCTCGAACTTATAACCGGAGCCCTGATTAGGGTGGCTGAGAGCTATCGGGGTTATGGTTACGGATCCCAATTGATAAGTATTGCTGCACGTATCCTGATATGAAATCTGCGCTTTAATCGCATCAAACTCAACCGGAAAATGGGGCGCGCCCATGATGCTGGAAAGCATCTTTTTTAAAGAGGACTGGGCGAAAGGACAACCCCAGACGGTAAGTTTTGTTTTACTGGAATATATCGGCTTGAAGAAAGGGAAACCCATGATGTGGTCCCAGTGGGAGTGTGTCATTAATAGCGTATAAGCATGACGGTCTTCCGCCAGCAGCTGATTGCCCAATTCACGAATACCGGAACCGGCATCCACAATGAGGATTTCGTCATCTTTTGTTCTAATTTCGAGGCAAGTGGTGTTTCCGCCGTATTTGATATATTGTTTTCCGGAAACGGGAATAGAGCCTCTGGAACCCCAGCAGCGAATAATCATTTTTCTCCCTCTAATTATGCCATAATACAGAATTATTTATTTATCAAGCAGGAAGTAACAGCTAATGTAAACTCTTTAACTTGCTTTCCTGGTAAGGATTCATATATTAATTAACAATTAGAACGCAGCAAGCAGGAGCCAGAAGACAGACGGCAGAAGACAGAAAGGATCTGGTAATATGAAGACGATAAAAATAAAGGGAATGAG
>JAKLDS010000082.1 GCA_022703375.1 Deltaproteobacteria bacterium
ATTTCCGCTTCAATTATTTCCGGATCTTCTCCGTTTTCCATTCTTTGCAGCGCCTCTGCAAAACCTTTGCCCATTTTTCTGCCCGTCATTGCGGAGAATTTGCGCATCAATTCTGCCGCGGCACGCGGATTATCATTCCCCATTTTTTCCGCTGTGGAAGCTAACTTAGCCAGCTCTTTTTCCATTTTTTTTTCATCCAGCGCGGAAAAAGGATTATCGGCATCAGATTCTTTAGCGCCGGAAACGGTTGCAAAGACAGACATTTGACGCTGCAGGGGGGCATCCGGGCACCGCGGACAAAAAGGAACTTTTTCAGTATTGATTAACCGGGAAAAGAAATTATAAATCGTCCGGCAGCGCGAACAATAAAATTCATAAATTGGCATGCGGCAAACTCCTTTTATATTTATGAATTTATTAGAGAAACTCTCTTTCCCCTGGCAGAGCGTTTTGAAAATAAAACAATCCCGACTCTGTCGGAAGGTAAATGCGCCGAAACCGGCCCCGTCTTTTGCACCCGCAATCAAATTACTTAAGGTGACTTATAGTCCATTGTCCGTAAATTTTCAATACGTTCTAGCAATGGCGGATGAGAATAATAGAAAAGAACATATAGCGGATGGGGATGTAAATTAGCCAGGTTATCTTTGGCCAGGCGCGTAAGCGCATTAATCAGCGGTTCCACCGTTCCCGTTAAATCAACCGCCATGCGATCGGCTTCGCGTTCATAGCGGCGCAAGACGGCGGCTCCGATCGGGCTTAAGAAAAAGGAAATAACGCCCAGGCCAATTGATACCAGAAAAAGCCCTGCGTAAACCGGGGTATGTGACAAACCGAAAGCGCGATAAACAACTGGTGATCCGACAGCACAATAGACACCGTAAAGAACAGCCAGCGACAAAACAATCATAAAAGAAAGTTGTTTTAAAATGTGTTTCTTTTTCCAGTGGCCGATTTCATGAGCCAGCACTGCCAGTATTTCGTCATGTGTATGGGAAGACAAAAGCGTATCGTATAATACGATGCGCCTGGTCTTGCCGATCCCGGTAAAATACGCGTTGGTATGCTTCGAGCGTTTTCCTTCGTCCACCTGAAATACGCCTTTGGTTTGCAATCCGGCTTTCGCCATTAAATTGATTATCCGTTCCCGGAGAACCTCATCTTTTAAAGGTTCAAATTTATTGAAGAGGGGTGCAATCGCCACCGGATATAACCACAACAGAACGGTTTCGAATGTAACAAAAAACAACCAGGCCCAAAACCACCAGCTTGTCGGCAGATAATTAATAAAGGACATCAGGACGCTGATAATTATACCCATGAGAATTGTGGAAATGACAATGGACTTAATCAGGTCTGTCAGCCACAGACGCCATGTAATCCTGGAAAAACCATATTTTTTTTCCAGCACAAAGGTATGGTAAAGATTAAAAGGAATTCCGGCTACGCCGCTGATTAGCGCCAGAACGCCGAAAAAAATAAGCGCCTGTAAAACGCAGTGTAGTTGCCAGCCGATAATTGTGCCGATAAAACAGGGCAGAAACAAAAATACAATCGCCAGCTCCAGAATATCGCCGGTGATGCTTTCTTTTTCCCCCAATTTGGTGTTGTCAGACGTGTAAGCGACCATTTTACGCAAAGTATTTTCGTCAATGACACCTTGAAAAACCGGCGGAATAATCTTGCCGTGCTGCTGCAGATGCAAAAGGTTAAACCTGCCCAGTTGATAACGCCAGACGGCTCTGCCGACAAATAATATGATAAAAACCAGAAATATCGCCTTTTCCATCGCCTTCCTTTCACAGCCGCTTAATTTACACAATCCATTGCCATGGTCAAGAGTTAGATGCTTCTACCCCGGAGAAAATCATCTTATTGACAGCTTTTTTATTTTCCGGCACGAGTTTTCCTTCTGCCGGGAAACAGCAACGCCCGCCGGCGCAATGAACAG
Organism: Deltaproteobacteria bacterium; assembly: GCA_022703375.1. Taxonomy (GTDB): domain Bacteria; phylum Desulfobacterota; class Syntrophia; order Syntrophales; family Smithellaceae; genus JAKLDS01. The sequence goes on from JAKLDS010000082.1 coordinate 1,952, forward strand.
CCGGCAATATTGGTGGACATGGCTTCTTTCCGGTAGTAAACTTTAGCGGGATTGATCCTGAATTTAAAGGAGGTGCCTCCGTGCAACGATTAAAAATATTTTCCCCTGTTGTGTGTTTTGTCATGATTCTGTCGTTTTTCATCTTCTCGTTTTCCGCCATCTCAACCGCAGAAGAACAAAAGCAAGAAGAAGAAACGCCAGTCAATAAATGCATTAACTGCTGCGCCGGTAAAAAGAAAGTCTGCGTTAATATCAAAGCGGACTTAAGGCTCTGTGAGGCGGTCTGGCAAACCTGCATCGCCACTTGCAAATCAGAAGGGGCTTCTCCTTCGGAATGGAGCGATTGCTGGTCGAAATCCGGCGAATAAACAGGCATGAATTAACTTTGCTGCAAAAGCCCTTGTTGATTGACTCTGCGGCGCGCCTGATTACTACTTAATCGCTTTTAAGAAATTAATAAATATTTTCCGGACGGCGGTTATTTCCATCTGCCTCTGATAAATCAGATAAAAATCGCGCTCAATATTACATCCGGACAGCGGCACCTTGCAAATCAACCCCTGCATCAATTCCCGCTCAATTGCCCGGATGGAGATAACGGAAACGCCGCAGCCGGCCAGCACAGCTTCCTTAATGGCCTCCGAGCTGCCCAATTCAGCGCAGATATTAAATTGAGAGAGACCGATTAAATTTTCTTCTTTCAAAAACAACTCCAGCGCCTCGCGCGTTGCCGAACCCTTTTCCCTCACAACAAACGGTTCGGCGGCCAGCTGCTGCATGGTCACCGATTTTTTGTTATGCCACGAATGCGCTTTTCCCACTGCCAGCACCAGCTTGTCGTTCCAGAGTTTCTGGGCGATAAGTTTATTATTGACCGGTTTCTTGCCGACAAGTCCGATTTCCACATGCCTATCTAGCACCATATTAATCACTTCCATGCTGTCTGCCGTCTGCACGTGGATGCGGATATCGGGATGCGCTCTCTGGAAAACGCCCAGAGAGCGCGGCAAAATATAGGTGGCGGGAATTGTGCTGGCGCCAATGTCAATATCGCCGCCCGCATCAGTCACCTGCCGGAAAAATTTTTCTTTCGTTTCATTGCGCAGCTTGCCTATCCGCCTCGCATAGTCATAAAGAATCATTCCGGCCGGCGTTAAAGAAATACCCGTCTTGCTGCGGTTGACTATTTTCGCACCGGTAAAATCTTCGATATTTCTGATATTTTTTGTCAATGCCGGCTGTGTCAGACGCATTTTCTGGGCGGCGCGGCTGAAGCTGCCTGCTTCCACAAGGCAAAGCAGCGCCTCTATTTGCTGAAACGTAATGTTTTTAAAATTATCATGATTCATGATTGTTCATAGCATATAAAGCCGTTTGGCGAAAAGAAGAATTATTACTTTCGGGAATTTGAATTATTACTAACATTTTAGCTAAAAATTGCCCGTAGCTATAACCATATCTAATAATAGCGAGATAAATATAACTATTATGAATTTGCTTTTTGCCCCATGCTACTGTTAAGGATTATTATTTTTACGGAGGCTTCTATGAAAAATATATTCTCTTCACGATGGGGAATTATTGTTGTCGGCGCGCTTATCGGCATCGGCGCGTCTCTGCTGCAATATTTCGGTAATCCACCCAACATGGGGATTTGCGTAGCCTGCTTTGAACGCGACATCGCCGGTGCCCTGGGACTGCATCGGGCGGATGTCGTCCAGTATCTGCGACCAGAAATAATGGGTTTTGTTGTCGGAGCTTTTTTTGCAGCGCTGCTTGCCGGAGAATACAAGCCCCGGGGCGGTTCGGCGCCTCTTGTGCGTTTTTTCCTCGGTATCTTTGCCATGATTGGCGCGCTGGTTTTTCTGGGATGTCCCTGGCGCGCTCTTTTGCGGCTGGCGGGCGGTGACGGCAACGCCATCCTGGGAATCCTGGGGCTGATTGCCGGTATCGGCATCGGTGTCCTGTTTTTAAAAAACGGCTATACTCTGGGACGCGCCTACCCGCAAAAAAAATCCGGCGGCTGGATTTTCCCCGCTTTGATGGTGGGCGTTTTCCTGCTGCTCGCTTTTCAGGTGTCATTTGCTCCCGGCGGCCCGATTTTCTTCAGTGAAAAAGGTCCCGGCTCCCAGCATGCGCCACTTATCATCAGTATTATTGCCGGTTTGATTATCGGCGGGTTGGCGCAGCGCAGCCGTTTCTGCACGATGGGCGCTTTTCGCGATGTTATCCTGGCGCGTGATTTTCATCTTATAAGCGGTGTTGCTGCGCTGCTCGTTTTTGCGTTTATCGCTAATTTAGTTTTGGGACAGTTTAAACCCGGTTTTGCCGGACAGCCTGTTGCTCATACCGACCACGTCTGGAATTTTCTGGGCATGATGCTGGCCGGACTGGCCTTTGCACTGGCAGGCGGTTGCCCCGGCAGACAATTATTTATGTCCGGGGAGGGCGATATGGATGCAGGAATTTTTGTTTTGGGAATGATTGTCGGCGCCGGTATTGCCCATAATTTCGCGCTCGCCAGTTCGCCCAAGGGAGCGGCAGCTTTTGGTCCTGCGGCTGTTATTGTTGGCCTGGCTTTCTGTCTGGTAACAGGATTCACCATGAGGGAAAAAGCATAATTGTTTTTAAAAGAAATTTGCGAAAAATTGTCGGCCTTGTAAAAAGCCAGAGGCAAGGCAAAGCCCGGAGTATTTCGGGCGCGCAAGTCACGAGAAATGAGACGTACTTTTTACGCGCGTGACCTTTAGGTTATACGCCGCAATAAGCCTGCCCCGGCGAAGGCCGGGGAGGGATGCAGCGCAACGCAGCATATGGTCTTTTTACGAGACCGACACGGACCGGTTTAGTTGGCTGGCGCCAGCCGCGGGCGGGAACCCCGTCGGGCAAATTGCCGAAATTTACTGTTCAGTTCGATGCTGAAACCGGCCTGCAAAAAGGAACATCATGTTCTTCAGCAAAAAAGAAAAATCATCTGTGGCGGACGGCGGCCTGATTATTTTTGCCAACGTGGAAGACGCCATCCGTGCCGAAAAAATTCTCAGGGCCGGTTCCTTCGAGACAAGGCTTGTTGCGCCTCCGCCTGCTTTGCGCCGGGGCTGTGATTTGGCACTCGAAATCAATCTGACGGAAAAACCGGTAATAGAAAAAACCTTGTTGGAAAAGAAATCTCATTTTCTGGAAGTTCTTCCTCTCAGGGGTTCCGGAGAATTGTTCAATGTTGTCAAGGTAAAAGATTTCGGTGACGCTGTCATGGTCAAAGCCGCCAACATGAAGCTGACCTTTGATAAAAAAACCGGCGTTATTTTAAATATCTCCGGCGGCGGCTGCCCCGATATTCCTTATCTGCACATCAGCATGGTTGATAAAAAGCTGTCCGAGGTAATCAGCCCGAAAGAGCAGGGCTACACGCTTTGCGCGTTGATGCTGGACGTCGCTTACCGGGAAGCATTACACCTTTGGCAGAGTGAGGTTGCCTGATATGCTGCTTATTTGCGGAACAATACCAATTGCCAATTTTCCCCTGACGATGGGAGCTGTTGCTTTTGCCGGCGATGAATTATTCATCAATGAACAGAAAATTCCCTGCACGCAGGGAACGGCCGCACTGGTGAGCGCCGCCTGTGTTGTTGCCGATTATTGTCAGATCGCCCCGCCACACGTCCTCTTAGCCGGCGATATCGGCAATGGCCAGGGCAGCCGCGCTATTTATGATTATCTGAAAAAAAACATCGGGCGACTGTCGCCGAATATCCTCCTGATGCATTATATTCTGCCGGTGATGGGATTGATGAAAAAAGTTGTTGCGGCGGCGGAAAAATGCGCTGAAAAACCAGTCCTGATAGCGGATGCCTCCTCCATGTACGCAGCCAAAGCGGCGGGACTTGCTCCCCGGTTTGATATCTTCACTCCGGACTTGAGCGAAATGGCTTTTTTAGCCGATCCCGACGCGGTTCATCCAGCTTATATCAGCCGCCATCTTTTTAACTCGGAAATACTGCAAGTGCCGGAGTTGATTGCCGCAGCCTGTCAAAACAAAAACGCTCCCCGCTTGTTAATAATTAAAGGCGCCGTTGACCATATCGTTGAGGATGGCCGCGTTATCGCAACAATCAGAGAGCCCGATATTCCGGCGCTCGAAGCAATCGGCGGCACCGGTGATACGATAAGCGGCATGATAAGCGCGCTCATTGACGCGGGCGTGACTGCGTCAGAGGCGGCAATTACGGCAACAAAAGCCAATCGCCTGGCGGGGCAAATTATCTCCGCCAAACCAGCGACAAAAATTCGGGAGATTATTGCAGCTCTCCCTATGGCCTTAAAAAATATTCTGAAAAAGGAGAAGAAAAATGATTGAAGTTGACGCGCGAGGTTTAGGATGTCCAATCCCCGTAGTAAAAACAAAGCAAGCCATTGAGAAAAATCCCGGCGAACAAATTATCGTTCTGGTAGACGCCGCAGTGGCGAAAGAAAATGTTTCGCGTCTGGCTGCCTGTAAAAAATATAATGTTCAGTGTGAAGCGGCCGCGACCGAAGAATTTCGACTGCTCCTTAGCCCCATGTAATATTCAAATACAGTATTTTTTTCTGAAATTGTAAAACAGCTGCCGGCCATAAAGCGGCGCGACGTCATTGCGTTCTTGTTAAGACAGCGAAGGACTGATTCCCCTGCCGTCTGAAGCGAAAATACTTCCCTGGGTATCGCTAGATGTTCTTTTTTTCTCTTTCATCATAAAGCATTTAATGTTAGATAGTTACAGAATATCTATCTGCAGCAGCAGTTAAGGAGTCCCTTTGATGGGGATAACAGACATTAACAGTATAAATACCGAGATCGCAGAATTACGCGGGCAAATAGCTTACCTGGAGACCGCTGTCTACAAGTCACAGCAGGCAGAAGAGCAGTTAAAAAAGATTCAATTTGACATTAACAAACGCAATGAATCTCTGGAAGCCATCAATACGGTTGCCGGTCGGATTTATCTTTCTCTTGATTATGCCACTGTAGCGGCAGAAGCTATTAAAGCCATGATTCATTATGGCAGAACGCAGACGGTTTCGATGTATGAATATGATGAAGCTGCCGATTGTCTTTATCTGATGGGCAGCAGCGATGCTTTCGAAAAAATGGAATCGCGGCGGATTTCCCAGAAGTTGCCGATGAAAGGTTCTCTCACCAGTTATACGATTAATGAGAAAAAGATTATCTTCAGTGCGGATATGAGAAAAGATAAGCGGATTAAACCGGATATAAGAGACGCTCTTGTGAAGGAAGGAAAAATTGGAGTTCTTTCCATTCCCCTGTTATTTCGCGATCGCGCCCTGGGAGCGATGAATCTGTTTTTCAGCGAGATAGTGACATTTAACGATTACGAGCTTTCGACGCTGTTGTCCATCGGGAAGACAATCGGTTTGGCGATGGCCAATGCTCGGTATATCGAGCAGATAAAAGAAGAGATGGAAGAGAGGCAGCGGGCGCAGAGGGCACTGAGCCAGTCGGAAGAAAAATACCGTTTGCTTATCGAGAACTCCAGCGACGCCATTTTTATCGTCCGGGAAGGCAAAATAACCTACGCCAATCCTAAAGCCCTGCAACTGAGCGGCCGCACTTATGCGGAACTGGCAGAGCTGGCTATGGAAAAGCTGATTACGGCGGAAGAAAAAGAGGGGGAAGGCGAGGGAAAAACGGCAGCCGGCCAAAGCTATACCATGCTCAACAAGGCGGGGGAAGGGCTGACCCTGGAAATCAACATTGTGGAGATAAAATGGGAAGGCCGGGACGCCAGGATTTACTTTGCCCACGATGTCACCGCCCAGAAGAAAATGGAGGCCCAGTTTTACCAGGCACAGAAGATGGAAGCCATCGGCGTCCTGGCCGGGGGCATAGCCCATGATTTCAACAACTTGCTGATGGGCATCCAGGGCAATGCCTCTTTAATGCTTTTATCCCTGCCGCCGGAACACCCCCACTACGAAAAGCTGAAAAACATCGAACACTACAGCCGCAGCGGGGCGGAGCTGACCTCCCATCTGCTGGGTTATGCCCGGGGCGGCAAATA
>JAKLDS010000083.1 GCA_022703375.1 Deltaproteobacteria bacterium
ATTTTGCCGCTGCCGCTAACGGACTCTGCAGCATTGGTAATCAGATTCATCAGACTTTTGATTAGGTGAACCGGCGAGCCGCTGGTATTCAAGAGGTCATCGGCCAGTCTGGTTTCGATTTTTACCCGGTCATGATAAGAACGCAGCGATTCAAACTCCGGTGTCTGAAAATATTCCAGGATGATTTTGTTTAAATTAACCACTTCCGACAGGGCCACTCCGCGGCGCGCCAGCGTCAGCAGGTCCTGAATAATCGCTGCCGCTCTTTCGCCGGATTTTAAAATATTATCAACATGACGGCGGAGCGGATGCAGTTCGGAAATTTCCATAAGCAGCAGTTCCGAATAGCCGACCAAAACGCCCAGAATATTATTGAGATCATGAGCCACGCCGCCGGCCAGTTTTCCCAGCGCTTCCATCTTTTCGGAACGGCGCAGCAATTCCTCGAGCCGTCGCCTTTCTTCCTCCGCTTCCTTTCGCCAGGTTATGTCAACGCAGGTTCCTTCGTACAAAATAATTGTGCCGGCGCTGTCCCTGACGGCTCTGCCGTTAACGGTTATCCATACTTTGCTGCCGTCCTTGCGGTAAACCTGATATTCCACATTTCTGAAAAATCCGTTTTCTTCCATCAGGTTGATGATTTTTTTTCTTTCTTCAGGTATGACAAAGTACTGGGCGGCGATATCGGTTATAGCGTTAATCATTTCCGCCGGTGAATCATAGCCGCACATTTTAGCCATAGCGGGATTGACGCTGATAAAACGTCCGGCGGGTGTGCTTTGATAAATGCCTTCCGCGGCATTTTCAAAAATATTGCGGTAACGCTCTTCGCTTTCGCGCAAAGTGGATTCAAATTTATGGCGTTCCGTAACATCATTGATTACTGACAAGATACAAATATTGCCCTGCAATTCAATTTTTTGCACATAGGTTCGGAGTTGAAGAAGGGAGTTATTTTTTGTTCTTGCCGTAAATTCGAAATCCTGCAGATAACCGGTTTCCAATACTTTGCTGATAATATAATCACGCTGTGCAATATCGACGTAAATATTGAGCTCGCTTATGCTTTTCCCGATGACTTCATTGCGCTGGTATCCGGAAATTTTTAAAAAACTATTATTAACTTCGAGAAAACGGCCGTCATTGATACTGGTGATCGCCATAATTAAAGGGCTGTTATGAAAAGCTTTATTAAATTTTTCCTCACTTTCGATGAGCGAATCTTGAACCTTTTTGCGTTCGGTATTGTCAAAGATAGAGGAGCGGGTCATGATGAAGTTGCCTGCGTCGTCTGTGACCGCGGTGGCATTGAGTAAAACATACAGTGGAGTTCCATCTTTACGAACCATTTCTAATTCCAGGTTGTTCATGAAACCTTGCTTTATTAAAACGGGAAATGTTCTGAGAAATATTTTGCTACTTTCGTCCGTGAGAAAATCACGAAAATTTTTTTTGCCGATAATCTCATCGCGGTCATACCCAAGCCAGGAAAGCTCTGTATCATTGATGCGCAGGAATGTGCCATCGTTGGACAGTGAGTGATAACCACAAGGCGCGTTGTTGTACAGATCGCCGATTTCCGCGGAATATCGTTTTAATTTCTCCTCCGCCTTTTTGCGTTCCGTGATTTCCTTGGATATGCAGATAGCGTAGGCAACTTCATTGTTTTTGTTTATTACAGGTTTGATTGTCGTTATATAATATAAATCACCTTCTTTTCGGGGCACGCGAACTTCAATTTCTTTTAATTCTTTCGTCTGAAATACCCGCCGCAATGCCTCATATCGTTTATCAGCTTCCTCTTTGGGAAACACATCCCATATTTTTTTGCCGACTATCTCCTTTAACTTTTTACCGACACCATTAGCAAAAGCTTTATTGACGAATAGATATGTGCCGTCATGGAGAAAACTGAAAATTGGATCGCTGGATTCATTGAGTAATGACAGATAGTGATTGGTAACGTCTTGTTCAGAATCTAACCCGTTTTTTTTAATACCCGGCTTAACGGACGAGGCGACGGAAAGGCGCAGCAAATTTAATTCCTCGATGAGTTGTTTTTTTGTTTTGGATTCGTCTTTCACAGTAAAAAACCTTTTACCATTGAATTAACGCAACAAATCCCGTCCGGCAGACGGAAAATACAACTTACTAACACAAGAGAATATTTATCGGGAAACTTATGGCAGCGAGCGGATTGCCTTGATGCAGGCAACACAAATGCCTTCGGACTGATAATGATCTCCGGCAAATGCCAAGCGGCTGTCTTTTTCACCGATGTATGCCAAAAACTGTTTGTTTCCACTGGAATCAGCGCTCCAGAGGTACCAGCAATATGGTTTCAGGTCAAAAACGGCATCCAGATGGCTCTGTCTGCCGCCGTCCAGTTTACCCGCCGGTTTATTTTCGACTATGGAACCAAGCTCATCCAGCGTGGGAATTCGCCAATCAGAGAAACCGGCAAATCCGGTTTTATTTAATTCTTCAATGTATTTTTTAACTTCCGCAATATTTTCCTTCATTTTATAAGATTTTGTCCACATTAAACCAGTTTTCGAGTCGGTAACCGTGCCATCTTCATTATTGACATACTGATTGTCTATATTTCTCTTCGCGGATGTCATCCAGGCATCGCGGGCTTCTTTATAGCTTTTGAATATTTGAGGTTGAAAACGTAATTTCCCCCAGAAACGGCCTTCCTGCGGCAGAGTCTCGCCTGTTTGCACTTTTCCCGATAAAACAATCTGATAAGTGCCGTCTTTCTGATAACCCATATCAATAATCTGAAAATCGGGCAGCAGCACGGCACTGGCTTTGCTTTCGACCATGTCATATTTCAGTTTGAAGTTTTCCACTTTAGTTATGGACTTGACGGAAACACCGGCGCGCTCGATAGCCTGTAGTTTTGCGTTCATCACGGCTTCTTTATAATCCCGGTCCCGGCTGGTTATGGTTCCGTTGTCAATTCCCTTGATGAGAACTTCGATAACTTCGGCAGCGGCATTAAAAGGCTGGCTCAATCCGAGCAGAAGAATGGTAAAAAGTATTATTCCTTTTTTCATGATATCCATCCCATCCTGAGAATTCTTTAAATTTGTTGAATTAATATCACTTTTTCCAATATTGCTCAACATTAGATTTAAATATTTAACCTTGACAAAATATTGCTACTATGGTTTACGCAATGGCTTATTACTTATAGGGGTTTAGACTAATGAAAAAGACTTTGACCAATAAATCGAATACCAAGAGAAAGAAAACGCACGGGTTTCTGGTGCGGATGGCGTCAAAATCCGGCCAACAGGTTTTAAGCCGTAGGAGAGCCAAGGGAAGAAAGCGTTTGGCCGTATAATTTCCGTACAGCGAAAAATACTGACGGTAAGAATGATGATTGAAACGGTATGAATGGAAAAACAAACGTTCAGAAAAACTGAAAAGGTTACCAACAGGAGTACGTACAGGGCCATATACCAATTGGGGGAGTGGAGAGCTTCAAAAAATTTTACCGCCGTAATTTGCAGCAATGACAAAGGCATTAAAAGACTGGGCATAACTGTTACCAGGAAAACCGGCAGCGCCGTGAGAAGAAACAGAATCAAACGGTTGATGAGAGAATATTTTCGCCTCAATAAAAAATTATTTCCTGCTGATTACGATATCATTCTGATGTCCAAAAAAAACATGCCATTTCTCAGTTATCCGGAAGTAAGCAAAGAACTCACGGCGTTATTCACAAGGAAGTCCGGCACATAAGCCATGATCAGACAAATTTTGGTTAAATTGTTTGTTAGTATAATCCGTTTATACCAGATTTGCATTGCACCTTTGTTTGTTCAGAGTTGCCGCTTTTATCCTTCCTGCTCTCAATACGCAATAATTGCGATAAATCAGTATGGCCCTGTCAAGGGATCGTTCATGGGCGTGAAAAGGATTCTGCGCTGTCATCCCTGGCACGCCGGCGGTTATGATCCCGTAAAATAGCAACTAACAGGGAGGTAATTCTCATGGATAAAAGGACTATACTGGCTGTTGTCCTTTCAATTGCAGTGCTGGGTGTTTATCAATTTTATTCCTATCAGAAAATCGTTGATAAGCCGGTGGAAAAAACCGCTCCTGCGGCGGTGGAACCAAAAAAAGATGTTGTTGCAAAACCAGTAACAGCTGTACCGCGGGCAGTAGCAGCCGTCCCCAAAGCAGTTGCTAAAAAACAGGTTGCCGCCAAAGATATTCAGGTAGAAACAAATCAATACATCGCAGTTTTCTCGACTCAGGGCGGCGCGCTGAAATCATTTCAGCTCAAGGGCTATCAAAAAGAATGTGTCGGCTGCTCCGAGGATATCTATCCTTACCTGAAAGGCTTTTTCACCGGCAAGAAATATACCGCACCGCCGAAGAGTCAGGCTTTAGTCGAGCTTGTTGATGTCCGGGAAGGTATGCCTTATCCTCTGGCTGTTTCTTTTCCGCAGTCGAGCGCCGATCTTGACTCCGACGTTATGTTCGAAGCAAACGCTGCAAAGCTGGATTTGCTAAACGCGAAGGAAAAACAGGAACTGATATTTTCCCAGACTTCTGACAAAATCAAAGTCGAAAAGATTTATACCTTTAACCCCGATAATTACACAATAATACTGGATGTCAAAGTTACCAATCTTACGGCGGAGCCGATTACCCAGGTGCCGCAGTTAAGCTGGCTCAATTATGTGGACATGAAAAAGGATTTTGACAGCTACGGCCATGACGGTCCAGTTGCCTCTGTCGCCCGCAGCGCCACCCAGTATGACTTGAAAGAACTCGGAGCGGAAAAAGTATTGGGTCCCGATGTGCTCTGGGCCGGTTATGAAAGCAAGTATTTCATTGCTTCGATGATACCGCAAAATCCCTCGCTGACGAATATGATTCTTGCGAAGAATTCCAGTGATCTGGTGGAAGTGAGCCTTCGGGGGCAGAAGGAATTAATTCCCGGCGGCCAGAGCAATACTTTTAACTATTCGCTTTATCTCGGCCCGAAAGAATACAAACTGCTGAAAGCGCAAAATGTTGGACTGGAAAATTCCATTGATTTCGGCAGCTGGCTCAAATGGCTGGCGATACCGCTTCTTTACACTTTGAACTTTCTTCATGACTATGTTCACAATTACGGCATTGCCATTATCATTCTGACATTGCTCATTACGATAATTTTCTGGCCATTGAAAAACATGAGCTATAAATCCATGAAAGAAATGCAGAAAATCCAGCCTTTGGTTTTAGCCCTCAAGGAAAAATACAAGAAAGATCAGGCTAAACTAAGCCAGGAAACCATGGCTCTATATAAAGCCCACAAGGTAAACCCGATGGGCGGATGTCTGCCGATGTTAATTCAAATCCCGGTATTTTTCGGTCTTTATAAAACACTGCTTTATTGCATTGAATTGCGCCACTCGCCTTTTTTCTGGTGGATTCAGGATTTATCAGCCAACGATCCTTATTACATAACTCCGATTATCATGGGGGCGACGCAATTTATCACACAGAAAATGACTCCCACCATGGGTGATCCGCTGCAAGCCAAATTGATGCTTTTCATGCCCGTAGTTTTCACCTTTTTCTTTTTAAATTTTCCTTCGGGACTGGTTATTTACTGGCTTTTCAGCAATCTTTTGGGAATCGCCCAGCAGTTTTACATTAATAGAAAATAACCACTTGATAAGAGGCCGATATGAGCGAAAAAACAATAGAAATAGAAGAAAAATCAATTGACGATGCCATTAAAGCGGCTTGCCGCGAATTTGGTGTGACTCGGGATAAATTGAATATTGACATTATTTCGGAAGGAGCCGGCGGGTTTTTTGGAGTTGGCGCCAAAAAAGCAAAGATCAGGGCTTCCTTGTTTTCTTTTGATTTTGAAGAGATTGCGGCAGTTGATACCAAAATTACAGCAACTGATACGAAAAAGGAAAATAAAATCGAACCGCGAAGAAAAACGGAGCGTAAACATGAATCACCGGCCAGAAAAGAACAATCTCCGGCGATGAAACAGGCTGAAATTAAAACAGCGGCAGGGCAGGAGCAGGCAATGGACAGCGAGGCCGGAGAAAAAAGAGGTCAGGCGATGGATGCTGCCTCGCCGGCAAGCCGCGCCCGGGAACTGCTGGGGGGAATTCTTCAGCGGATGTCTTTTGAATGCAATATCACTGTCAAAGAAACGGCGGAAAGAATTATTCTGAATATCGAGGGTGACGGCAATGGTTTGCTAATCGGAAAGCGCGGCCAGAACATTGATGCCCTGCAATATATTATTAACAAGGCTGTCAATAAAGCTGAAAAAGACCGCAAAATGATTATGGTGGATTCCGAGGCTTACCGGGAAAGAAGGAAAGAATCGCTGCTGGAGCTGGCGGAAAAAATACGGGAAAAGGTAAAAAAGACAAAGAAGCCGGTTTCTTTAAGCAATATGAACGCGCATGACCGCCGCATCATTCACATGGCGCTGCAGGAAGATGATTCATTAATCACAAAGAGCCGTGGCGAGGGCGAATACAGAAAGATTATTATTCTGCCGTCCAGAAAAGGCAATACCGGAAGAACCGGGGATGAGGGCAGAAGGCATCGGCCGGATGACAGGAGACAGAAGCCGGAAGATAAGAATTAATCTGAATTCAGCAGTCTGACTTCTTTTATCTGAAGAGTTTCTTATTGTGCAAAATAACGATACCATAGTTGCAATAGCCACACCATCAGGCGCCGGGGGCATTGGTATTATTCGTGTCAGCGGTTCTCAATCTGCTCAAATAGCCGGACAAATCTTCCGGGCAAAAAGAAAAAAAATCAATTGGGAAAGCCATCGTTTATATCATGGCGACATTGTTTCTCGCGCCAGCGGCAAAGTACTGGATGAAGTTCTGATTTCACTGATGCGCCGGCCGCAATCCTTTACCGGTGAAGATGTTCTGGAAATAAATTGCCACGGCAACCCTTTGATAATGCAGACAATATTTCAGGAGCTGATTGCGCTGGGTTGCCGTCCGGCCGCACCCGGCGAATTTTCCCGGCGGGCTTTTCTCAATGGCCGAATTGATCTCGCTCAGGCCGAAGCGCTTGCCGCCATGATTGCGGCAAAATCAGAGAAAGCATGCGCGGCCAGTCTGCAACAGCTTAAAGGCGCTCTGGGCAGGGAGATTGATTATTTGCGCGTCCTGCTGGTGGATGCTTTAGCCTTCATTGAAGCGGGAATAGATTTTACTGATGATATAGTCGCCCCGGAAATCCCGGATATCCCGCCGCAGCTGGAAATTGCGGCCGGACGCCTGCAGTCGCTTCTTCTCACTTACCCGGCAGCTAAATATTATACTGATGGAATAAATGCGGTAATTACCGGTAAACCTAACGCAGGTAAATCGAGTCTGCTTAACAGTCTTACGGGGAAAAAACGCGCTATCGTCAACGAAATTCCCGGAACGACCCGGGATTTTATAACATCGGAAATTACCGTCAATGGTGTGTCCATTAATCTGACAGACACCGCGGGAATTCGCCAACCGCAAAACGCCGTCGAAAAAGAAGGCATTGATCTGGTGTGGGAAAATCTGGCACAGGCTGATGTTGTTATTATTCTGCTCGATTCCAGCCGGCCGCTGACAAATGAAGACAGCGAAATTATCGAAAAAAATAAAACGAGCAATGTTATCTGTGCCATCAATAAAAGCGATTTGCCGTCTACCTGGCAGCCGGAAGAAATTCCCGGTTTGCCGGAGGCGGCAGGAAAAATAAAAATTTCAGCAAAATTCGGGAACGGCCTCGACGAATTAAAAAAATTAATTGTGGATAGGGTAGTAACCACAGAAGAAAAAAACACGGATGGGCTGATTGTAGCTAATTTGCGTCATAAATCAGCGCTGGAGAAAACAGGGAATTTTATCGGCAAGGCCAAAGACAGCATCGGAAAGGGTTTATCACCGGAATTTGCCGCTGTT
>JAKLDS010000084.1 GCA_022703375.1 Deltaproteobacteria bacterium
GCTTCCCGCTTCAACCATCATCCTTTGTACCAGACCCCCTTTTCCTTCAGGAAAGTAAAGCAGTAATTATAAGTGCTTTTCTTTCCCGTATCCGTAAAACTCACATCCACATCAACTTCCACCTGCACCAGCTTATCCACGGCCGGATAATTTACCCTGTTGTCGTTATCCCGGAAACGGTAAATATCCACTATTTTGTAGGACTGAATCCGGACGGGAGAATCCCCGACATCCCGCAAATACTCTTCGTAGTTATGAGTCTTCCGGTAAGTGGATGAAGGGGCGAGCCTTAAGTAAACCTGCTCCAGATTGCGCTCCATTTCCGCCTGCAAATAGGCGCGGGCCGCCCGTTCAATGCTGGATTTCTCCACGAAAAATTCAATTTTGTTCCTCGGAACATCCCAGAGAAAAAGACCGGCCACGGCAATCGCCAGAAGCGTTGCGACAACGACCAATTTTATTGTTTTTCTCCTGTTTTGCTCCACCTCAACCATTACACCTTCTTGATATAATGTTTGGCAAATAAACCGCTCGGCCGAACTGTTATCACGATGATGATGACAATAAAGGCCACGATGGGCTTCCATTCCGGCCAGGCATAGCCGAAGAAATTTTCGATAATGCCCATTATCAGGCCACCCACCACCACTCCCGGGATGCTCGTAAGGCCGCCCAGCACGGCGGCGGCAAAAGCGCGCATGAAGGGCTCCATCATAAAATTGGGATCGAGCACGGAACGGGCGGCAAAAAACATGGCGGCCACGGCGCCGATTGCCGAGCTCATCGCCCAGGTAATGGAAAATACGTTCTCCACTTTTATTCCCATGATTTTTGCGGCGTTGACATTCTGCTGGGTTGCCCGCATGGCTATCCCCAGTTTGGAGAAACGGAAAAAGAAAAACAAAAGCAGCATCAGGACGCCGGAAAGAATAAAAACTCCGATAGACCATTCATTGAGAACCAGCCCCGGAAACACTTCAACTGATTTCTGCACGGAAAGGAAAAAGGGGAAATCCTTCTGTTCGGCGCCCCATTTCCAGCCGGCCAGTCCCATGAGCAGCATCTCGGCGCCCAGCGTGATTATTATGAGGCCCAGCACGCTGGGAGTTTTAGCGGGACGCAAAAAACAGGTCTCGATAAACATGCCCAGCAGCATGGCAAAAATCATCGTAATAATAAAAGCAAGCCAGAAGGGAACACTGTACACAGTCAGGACGTGAAAGGCAACAAACGTGGCAATCATGCCCATTTCGCCCTGAGCAAAATTCACCACTTCGGATGTTTTATAGATTATCGCCACGGCAACGCCGAACAGGCCGTAGCATGCCCCGATTGCCAATCCCTCGATAATGAGTTGTTCGATCATCCAACTTCCCCGCCTGCCAATCAAAAGGGCCAGGTCTTCCAGTATTTTTTGATTCTTATCCAGATGCCGAAAAGTCCCAACGGCTCAAAGATAACAATGATAATCATGATGAGCCCCAGAGCAACACTGCCGAAGTTGGCAAGTCCGATAACCGTCAGCCATTTGCGGGATATTTGCGTGAGCAGCTCGCCCAGCCAGGGCAGATTTTCCACATTTTTCAACAAATCAAATTGCAGGTATGTAATCAGCACCGCTCCCATGATTGATCCCAGCACCGAACCCAAGCCCCCCACCACCACCATGACGAGGAAAATGATGGACAGAATAAGATTGAATGTGAAGGGATCAAAAAAGGTGACCACAAAACCATAAAGCCCTCCGGCCACACCCGCGTAAAAAGCGCTCACGGCAAAGGAAAGTGTCTTGTAGACGGTTAGATTGACACCCATGACTTCGGCGGCGATATCATCATCGCGGATGGCGACAAAGGCCCTGCCGATTCGCGTCTTCATCAGATTACGGGCGCCGATTACCAGCAGAATGGCGATGATGAGAATGAGGTAATAAATTTGCACGTCGCCTTTAATAACCAGACTGAAAGACGAACCGGGAAAACCGAGATCCAGAGGGGGTGTTTTAATACCCATCCGGCCGCCGAAGATTTCCCAGCGGCCGATGACATGCATGATGGTGAGCCCGAAGCCCAGCGTGGCAATTGCCAGATACGGGCCTTCCAGGCGCATCGCCGGCAACCCGATAATGAAGCCAAAAAAGGCGGCCAGCAGCCCCGCCAGAATAAGAGCGGCCAGAAACGGAATATGCAGGTGCATGGCCATGAGCGCCGTGCCGTAGGCTCCGATGGCAAAAAATCCCGCATGTCCCAGCGATATCTGCCCGGTATTGCCGACCAGGATGTTGAGACCAACGGCCAGGATTACGTTGACCAGAATAATATTGATGAGATAAATATTGTAGGAAGGCAGATACAGCGGGAGCGTGAAAAGAAAGACGAGAAATGCCACAGACCAGGCCAGGATGGTACCGCTTTGGAAAAGCTGGATATCCTCGTAATAGTCACGCTTCATGTCCATGTGAAAACCTCATCCCGGAAGAAATACTTTTTTACTTCTTACATTGAGAGGGGCTTTTCTAATCAGATACAGCTTGTGACTTTTTTACTATATAATAAGAAATAATTATGGTGTCAAGAATATTAAACGGGAAAACAATCCCGAACATTCGCCGGCGGCATTCATCCGCCGTTTCGCGAGACGGAGATAACGCGGCGAGTTCAATTTTAAGAACAAAGCTCAAATTGGGGGGCTGTTCAAAAACATTCAGAGGCAAGGCTCCCTTATAATGAGAAGTGAGGCGTATTTTAGAAATACGCCGCAACGCCGAATGATGAGGGGAACGCCGCATATGAGTGTTTTTCAACAGCCCCTTAGTTTACTTTATCTCCGCATGATATTTTTGTAACGATTTCGCCCGCCCATGACCTTCGCGGAAAGCCGCAATGCCCTTGACCGCAGCCACCGCCGCCGCCATGGTTGTGATATATGGTATCTTGAATTTTATCGCCGTCTTGCGGATATAAGAATCATCATATTTACCCAGTCTGCCGATCGGCGTATTAATCACCAGTTGAATTTCACCATTCTTGATGGCATCAACGATATTCGGTCTGCCTTCGTGCATTTTCAAAACTCTCTCGGCAGCAATGCCCTGGCTTTTTAAATAATTACAGGTCCCTTCCGAAGCCAGAATTTTGAAGCCCAGTTTTTCAAAGGAGCGCGCCACTTCCAGGACGCCGCCCTTATCGTTTTCCCCGACGGTAATAAGCACCGTCCCCTGGGCCGGCAGCAGTTGCCCGGTTGCTTCTTCCGCTTTGTAAAAGGCCAGTCCGAAGGAATCAGCCAGACCAAGCACTTCGCCGGTGGAACGCATTTCCGGTCCCAGCAACGGGTCAACTTCGGGATACATATTAAAGGGGAAAACAGCTTCCTTCACGCCGAAATGGCGGAATGCCTTATGCTGCAAATTCAAATCGGCCAGTTTGCCGCCCAGCATTACCTGGGTGGCAAGCCGCGCCATGGATATGTTGCAGACCTTGGAAACCAGCGGCACGGTTCGGGAAGCCCGGGGATTGGCCTCCAGGATATAAACAACATCATTGGCAATGGCATACTGGATATTCATCAAGCCGACGACGCCGAACTCGACGGCTATCCTTTTGGTGTATTCATTGATTGTGTCGAGATGACGCGCGCTGATGCTGATTGGCGGAATAACACAGGCCGAGTCGCCTGAATGAATACCGGCCAGCTCGATATGCTCCATAACCGCAGGGACAAAGGCGTCCTTGCCGTCGGAAATGGCATCGGCTTCCGCCTCGATGGCATTTTCCAGAAATTTATCAATCAGGATCGGCCGCTCCGGCGTCACGCCGACGGCTGCGGCAACGTATCGCTTGAGCATTTCCTCATCGTGCACAATTTCCATCCCGCGGCCGCCCAGCACGTAGGAAGGACGAACCATTAAAGGATAGCCGATGCCGTTGGCGACATCTATCGCCTGTTGCAGAGTACTCGCCATTCCCGATGCCGGCATGGGAATACCCAGCCTATCCATCATTTTGCGGAAACGGTCGCGGTCTTCCGCGAGGTCAATCGTTTCCGGTGAGGTGCCGATAATCTTCACTCCGGCGCGCGCCAGATCCCCGGCAATGTTGAGCGGCGTCTGGCCACCGAACTGGGCTATTACGCCGTATGGTTTTTCCTTTTCATAAATACTCAAAACATCCTCGACGGTCAGCGGCTCAAAGTAGAGCTTATCGGAGGTATCATAATCGGTGGAAACCGTCTCCGGATTACAGTTGACCATAATCGTTTCGATTCCCTCATCGCGCAGGGCAAAAGCCGCATGGACACAGCAGTAATCAAACTCAATGCCCTGCCCTATCCTGTTGGGTCCGCCGCCCAGCACCATTATCTTCTTGCGGGAACTTGTCGCCACCGTATCTTTCGCATTATAGGTGGAGTAATAATATGCCGCATTTTCCACACCGCTTACCGGAACAGCTTCCCAGCATTCACCCATGCCGATTTTCAGTCGCTGCGCGCGAATTTCACTTTCCTTTTTTCCCAGAATTATCGCCAGATATTTATCGGCAAAGCCGTCTTTTTTGGCCTGCCGCAAGAGCTCGTCGGGCAGCGCTTTCCCTTTATATTCAAGAACCTTTTCTTCGAGTTCCACCAGCTCCTTCATCTGCTCGATAAAGTATTTTTTAATGTATGTCCGGGCATGAAGTGTTTCGACTGCCGCGCCCTTGCGCAGCGCTTCATACATAATGAACTGGCGCTCCGAAGACGGCTCACTTAAAAGCTCCATCAGTTCTTCCAGTGATTTTTTATTAAAATCTTTGACAAAACCGAGGCCGTAGCGGCTTTTCTCCAGCGAGCGAATCGCTTTTTGCAGCGCTTCCTTGTAATTTTTGCCGATACTCATGACTTCGCCTACCGCACGCATTTGCGTGCCCAGCTTATCTTCGGCGCCGCGGAATTTTTCAAAATCCCAACGGGCGAATTTCACCACAACATAATCGCCGGAAGGTGTGTATTTATCCAGTGTCTTATCCCGCCAGTAGGGAATTGCATCAAGTGTGAGGCCGGCCGCCAGCATGGAGGAAATGAGCGCAATCGGGAAACCCGTCGCTTTGGAAGCCAGCGCCGAGGAGCGCGACGTGCGCGGATTGATTTCAATTACTACCACCCTGTCTGTTTTGGGATCATGCGCAAACTGGACATTGGTGCCGCCGATAACCTGAATTGCCTCGACGATGTCATAGGAATATTTCTGCAATCTTTTTTGCAGCTCGGGCTTAATCGTCAGCATGGGAGCGGTGCAGTAGGAATCGCCGGTGTGCACTCCCATGGCATCCACATTTTCGATAAAGCAGACGGTAATCATCTGATTTTTCGCGTCGCGCACAACTTCCAGTTCCAGCTCTTCCCAGCCGATGACCGACTCTTCAATCAGAATCTGGCCGATTAAGCTCGCGGCGATGCCGCGCGCGGCAATAGTGCGCAGCTCTTCGAGATTGTAAACGATGCCTCCCCCCGTCCCGCCCATCGTATAGGCCGGACGGACAACTACCGGATAACCCATGCAGCCGGCGATTTTTTCCGCTTCTTCCACGGTTGTCGCCGGTTCGCTTTTCGGCATATCAATGCCCAGTTTTTTCATGGTTTCTTTAAAGGCAATCCTATCTTCGCCACGCTCAATCGCATCCACCTGCACGCCGATTACTTTTACGCCATGCTTCTGCAAAATTCCCCTGCGATGCAGTTCCGATGTCAGGTTAAGGCCGGTCTGGCCGCCCAGATTAGGCAAAATCGCGTCCGGCTTTTCATTTTCGATAATTTCCGTCAGCGATTGAAAATTCAGCGGCTCAATGTAGGTGACATCCGCCATGCCGGGATCGGTCATAATGGTCGCCGGATTGGAGTTGACCAGAACTATTTCATAGCCCAACTTGCGCAATGCTTTACAGGCCTGAGTTCCCGAATAATCAAACTCGCAGGCCTGGCCGATGACGATAGGCCCCGAACCGATAATCAATACTTTTTTAATGTCCGTTCTTTTTCCCATATTTTTACCCTTTCCCATCCGGTTTATTTGTGAAATTCCAATTCCGCAAACTGATGATTTGAAAGTCTGCTGTCCCCTCACCCTCGACGGGGAAGGCTGGATGGGGGTGACATTCAATCCTTATCAGTCACTTTATTCCCCCTCCCTCAATCCCTCCCACCCGGGGAGGGAAGTTGAAAACGTTGAATTATTAAACTAGCCTTTGCTGCCAGATATTTATTTTTTGTATTCCGCATCCACGATAATCCCGATGCCGCCGCGTATGGAGAATTCCGCGCTCACCTTGCAGTAGCGCGGCTTTAGCACGCAAACCAGATCGTCAAGAATTATATTGGTCACATGCTCATGAAAAACACCTTCGCTGCGGAAGGACCAGAGATATAATTTCAATGATTTGGATTCGACAATTTTCTTATCCGGGATATACTGAATTTTAATTTTGGCGAAATCCGGCTGGCCGGTCACGGGGCAAAGGCAGGTAAATTCCTCCGTTTGCAGAGTTATCATATAGTTACGGTCGGGATTGTGGTTGGGAAAGGCTTCCAATTTTCTTACCGTCTTTGTTTTGCTTCCCAGAAGAGTCAGCCCCGCCAGATCATTTTTTTTCGTTGCTTTACCCATAACTTTCTCCGTCCAAAAATGTATTAACGCTTTACCGAAAGAAAGGGATAATTTCAAGGATATTCCTTTGCCCGGAGAAAATATTATTCACCATCGGGCTTGTTTTTGTGGTATATTTTTCGCGACAAACTTCAAGGAGGAATAAAATGGCCGAAAACAAAGTAAATCTTCCTGAAAATACCTGGAAATGCAGTAATTGCGGCAATACACTCGTTGCCATAACTCCGCCGCCAATCTGTCCTGCCTGTCAGCAAAAATGCGTTTTTCTCAATGTCACCTGCTATGAACCGGATTGCGGCTTTACCGGCATGGATAAAAGACTAAAGTAATTTCAGATACTTGCGTTTTTTCAGGGAATTTTTATGGAAAGCATCAAAGTAAGTAATCTGTCCGTGGATAAGGTGCCGGCAACAGACAAGAAGTTCGCGTATCCGCTTTTATTTATCCACGGCGCGGGCGGCAACAGCACCTATCTGAAAAATTATCTGAACTTCTTTACCGCGGCAGGCTGGGATTGCTATGCCCTGAATCTGCGCGGTCACGGCGCGAGTGACCCTGTCGCCTCCATTGAAACTGTCACCATTGAGGATTATGTGGAAGACGTAAACTTAGTGCGCAAAAGCCTCGGCATTGAAAACTGCGCTTTAATCGGCCACAGCATGGGCGGCCTGATTTCCCAGAAAACAGCGGAAGGATCGGACAAAATCAAGGCTCTGGTTCTGATAGCCAGCGCTCCGCCCAAAGGAGTTAAGTTTGAATTCAAAAAAAATATGGTTTTTGTGAAAATTATGCTGCGGGGAATCTGGAGCGCCATAAGAAAAAAATCTATCAAACCCAGCTTTGCTATTGCGGATAAGACAGTTTTGAATAATCTCGAAGGCGAAGAAAAAATGGCGATTTTCAACATTCTGCAACCGGAATCGCTGGCTGTCGGCAACCAGGTCGGCAAAGGCTACCCTGTTGCTGTCGCTAAAATCCGCTGTCCAAAACTGGTTATCGGCTGCCAGAAGGATGCTTTGGCGCTGGAAAGCATGGAAGCGAAAATCGCCCGTTTTATCAAAGCTGATAAATATATCGCCTACGAACAATTCGCCCATATGATTATGGTGGAAAAGGGCTGGGAGAAATCGGCGCAGGATATTAGGAACTGGCTTATCGCGGCAGTAAAAGACTGATGCCGTTTCTCAGATGATTGACCGCCTTCAATTACGGACTGCTCTCTTGTTCCGTGAAGAATTGACACTAAG
>JAKLDS010000085.1 GCA_022703375.1 Deltaproteobacteria bacterium
AATTATATTTTCCGGCATATTTCACCTTGGTGGTATTATCTCTTTTTTAGCGGCAAAAGGCAAATTATATGGCGGCTGATACCAGCGCCGGGTGCAATACCCTCAACAGTTCCGCCGGTGGCATCTGGGCGAGCAGGCCGCGGGTTCCCGCATTAATATAAATCAGCGGTAAATCACAAATTGTCTGTTCCATATATAAAGGCAAAGACTTTCTGGTGCCGAAGGGAGAAGTGCCGCCTACTTTATACCCGGTATGCCTCTGAGCAATTTCCGGCCGGCAGGGGACGACTGATTTAACGCCGATGATTCTGGCCAGCGATTTGGTGGATACTTCTTTGTCGCCATGCATTAAAATGATTAGCGGGCGGCCTTTTTCATCTTCCATAATGAGTGTTTTTATTACGCAATGCTCATCAACAGCCAATTTTTCTGCCGATGCTTTTGTACCCCCTTTTTCTTCGTATTCATAGGCATGTAAACTAAAATTGACGCCATTCTTTTTCAGCGCCAATATTGCCGGAGTTGAAGGGAAATTTTCTTTAACCATGTACATATAATAATGAAAAAAAATAAAAAAGCAAGTTTGTCAGAAAACTTATCAGGAATAATCACAGGGCTTATTGTTGCAAAAATGCATAATATATGCAAAAATGAGTATAAAGGAGCACGAAAAATGGAAAATGAATTTTCAGGTTATTTCAGCAATGTTTCCATCGGCGTCGCACTTATTGACAATTCCTGTAAAATCCTGTCCATCAACAGCAGTTTTTGCTCGCTGCTGCAGAAGCAGCAGGAACAATTAATCCATAAGAACATGCAGTTATATATTCCGCAAATCAGCATTTTTACCTTTGCCGAGGACCACGAATTTCAGATTATTACCCAGGATACCGGCCAGACATTCGCAATTGATGTAGTGCGTCTGAAAAAGGGAAAATCGGTAGAATATCTGATTTTATGTCAGGACCAGACGAGCTACCAATTACTTTTGGAGCAGATTGACCAACTCAATCAAAAGACAATTCTTTCCGAGCAACTGTTTAATGTTTTGTACGACGGTTTTTTTATTACCGACGAGCAGGGTATCACGCTGTATGTCAATGATGCCTATCTCAATCTGTCCGGTTTGCAAAGAGAAGACCTGATTGGTAAATCCGTTTACCAGCAAATGGACGAGGGGCTTCTTCCCAATTCCTGCACCGCTCTTGTTTTAAAAACAAAAAAGCCGGCCTCGACAATCAACAACTATTATCTGGGAAGAAATTGTCTGGTTACGGGAACACCTGTTTTCCTGGATGACGAACTTAAACGGGTAATCTGCATTGTCCGCGATATGACTGAATTGCAGGCGATGGAGGAGCGGTTGGCCAAAGCCACTTCCCTGTCGGCGAGCTTGAAACAGCATTTACGCGAGATTGAAGTGAAAACAAAAAGCCCCTTCGTTCTGGAAACCCGCAGCAAGACAATGAAGGCCATTTACGATAAAGCCGCGTTGGTCGCGCCCCTTGATACGCCGGTGTTTATTCTCGGTGAAACCGGTGTCGGCAAGGATTTCATCGTCAATTTTATTCACAACCTTCCGGAGAAAAATAAAGACAGTGTTTTAATGAAAATAAACTGCGGCGCTATTCCGGAAAACCTGCTGGAATCGGAGCTGTTCGGCTACGAAGCGGGAGCCTTCACAGGCGCGAGCCGCCAGGGCAAAACAGGATTGTTTGAGCTGGCTAATAAGGGGACGCTTTATCTGGATGAAATAGGCGACATGCCGTTATCGCTGCAGGTCAAGTTCCTCGATGTTTTGCAGGGGAAAACATTTTACCGTCTGGGCGGCACCAAACCAATTGCTTTGGGGGCCAGAATCATCGCTGCGACAAACGTTGATATTGAAAAAGCCATTGCGGCGGGAAAATTCCGCCGTGATTTATATTATCGTCTCAATGTTATCAGCATCACCGTACCGCCATTGCGGCAGCGTGTCGATGATATTATCCCTCTCACAATGATTTTCCTGGAACGGTTCAATAAAAAATACGGCAGGAAAAGATATTTTGCGCCACGGACGATAGAGCTGTTACTCAATTACGACTGGCCGGGAAATGTTCGAGAGCTGGAAAATATTCTGGAGCGGCTCGTTATTATTTCAACTGCCGATTGCATTGAACCGAAACTTTTTCTGGAGCAGGTAACGACAGCCGAAGAACAATTGAAAGTCTGCATCCCTGGCCGGGGTGCTACGGCGCAGCAGGCGGCAGACATTAAACAATCGCTGAAAGAGGCACTGGCTTCGTATGAGGAATCCTATATCGCTGAAAGCTTAAAGCAACATGGAACGCTGCGCGAAGCGGCAAATGTCTTGGGCATTGATTTATCAACTTTGGTGCGGAAGAAACAGAAGTATAAATTAAGTTGATTCGTTAAGCTTGCCGGAATAGGGATTGATGTTGATGTCATCAAAGCAGGCGGGACAAAAAACGCGGGTATCCACATGACCGCAGCCGTAACCCCACAAATCAAACTTGCGGCATTCTTCGCAAAGGCCGGTATTGCAGCCATCGCAAAGTATAACAGCTTTTTTCTTTCCGCAAACAGAACACAGTCCTGCATTTTCCGGGAGCATCATTTTTTCAACATCTCCAGCCGCTCTTTAATATCTTGTGCTTTTTGCAGTTCTTTGCGGTCCTGATAATAGGCCTGTAATTTATAGAGATAGGCAAAAAGCGCTCGACTCCATCCTTGCTCTGATGCCGTTGCAATGGCAATTTGCAGAATACTGTCATTGTAAGGCAGATATTTCACCCAGACGCCGCAGGCAATTAACCGGGACAGATTGTTTTCCATTCCCGCAATTTCGCGTGCGGCCGCGGCAACATCTTTGCCGGCAATAGCGCTTTTCAGGCGATTGTAGGGAGGCGGCGGTTCCGTTTTTTGCAGGGCGGAAAAATTACCCTGAATAAAATCATAATAGCTGCGATTAAGCGCACTGGGCTGCAGTTTGTCCAGGCGGATGAAATCGCTGTCATCAATGTCCGTAAGAACGGCTGCCTGCAGAGCCATGCGGGTTAAATATGCTTTGGCCAGGAGGTCAAGATCGTTGCCGGCGGCGAAGGCCTCCCTTGCTTTGCGGAAATGCGGTTCGGTAGCATCTTCCTTGTCCGCGAGGAAATCATTCTTATAGGTTTCCAACTGGCGGTATGATTTGTCCTTCCATTGCGGTATCGGTTGTGAAGAGCTGCACGCGCTGAAAAGTATTGCCATTAGTAATGCTAAAAATTTATTCATGGCAGTTTAATCTCCGGTTCTTTTTTTGTTGACAAGAGATCGTCAAGCTTCTTGGCTACATCGTCAATGGCATTAACAGTGTCATCAATATCAGAGCGCAGAATGCGGAAATTTTTGGTGCCCTCGGAAAGATCACCGCTCATTTTGTTGATATTGCTTACCGTTGTATCGAGTTTTTCCAGTTTGCCGATGATATCTTTCAGAATCTTGTTTACCTGCGGCAGGGTGCCGTCTTTGCCGTAAAGTGAAGAGTCGGTTTTATCGGCCATTTTATCAACTTTTTTCAGCACACCATCAACGCTGGCCGTAATATCTTTCAGCTTTTTCAGCGCAGCATGGACAGCCTTGACGCTTTCTTCATCGTCTACAGCCATTTCCAGCAGGGATTTCTTGCGGGCGAGAGTGTCTGTTACTTTGCGCGCATTGGCCAGAATTCTGTTGAGGCTGCCCGCGGGATCGGATAACTGGTTGGTAAGCCGCTCGATATTTTCTGCAATATTAGTGATTTTTTCAATGAGAGGCTGCACTTTGGCAATAGCGTCGTTAATATCATTAATAGTGTTCACTTCCCGAATTTCGCCGGGCGGCAATAGCGGGCTGTGTAAATTGGCTGAGGAAACAACGATACGGGCTGCTCCGATCAGCGGCCGGTAGAGGACAAAAGAGCTGTCAGAGCGAATCCACTTTACGTGTTTGTTGGGAATTTTTATTTTTATGAGAGTTAATCCCTGGTCATTGAGTTCCAGAGCGTGAACCTTGCCGATATTGAAACCGGAAAAAACAACAGGCATGCCTTCGGTAAAACCGTCACCGGAATGAGAAGAAAGCGTGTATGTATGAATTGTCGAGAAGACGCCTTTTTCATACGCCAGATAAAAAAGGGTGGCAATAAGTAAAATAGCAGTAAAAACAACAAGAAAGCCAACTTTAAATTCTCTGGTTATTGACATAAATCACCATATTTATCAGCCATCCATTTGTAATCGTATACGTGGCAACTATAATATAAATCATTAATTTTCTCCAGCATCTGAAAAATAAAACAAACATCTTTAAGATGAGGAATGATGATAAAAGGGCGGTCAATGACAATAATGGCCTTTTGGATCATTGCCGCGCGCAGCAGCATAACACAAAATGCTTCTTCCTCGGATAAAGCAACAATTCTTTTAAAGGCGACATGTTCAATACCGAGACGGCGCAGGCAGGTAAAAACAAATTGCTGTGATTCATCCTTGGGCATATTTTCATGGTATTGTTTAATCAGGGCGATATTCATCCAGGTTTCTTGATTGGAAATAAGCGGGAAATCAACGGATACCGGAGCTGCCTGGGTGCGGTTTTTGTCCAGAAAAGCATGCAAGGCGAGATTAAGTGCTGAGGCGCTTTCGAAATAATTTATATGATTTTTGTTATTAATAGCAGCACCTCGATAATTATAATAGCAGCGAAAACGTTAACCATGCCGGAAGAAACGGCAACGGGAATGCTGGTCAACTCATCCGATGTCCGCAGACCGAAGCGAATGGGAATCAATGTTATAAAAAAGCCGAATAAGGCGCATTTAACAAGCGTCAGAACTATATCATAAAAGTTGGCGGAATTTAATAGAATATTTGTGTAAGCATCCATGCTCATGCCGAAAATTACACCGGAAAACACAATACCGCTGATGAGCAGAACAATAGAAAAAAGGCTGTAGAGAAGAACCATGGAAACCATGCCGTTAATTATTCTCGGCAACAGAAGATAATTGATGACGTCAATGCGAAACGCCTCCAGAGAATGCAATTCGTTGTTAACTTTCATTACTGCAATTTCGGCGTTGATAGCCGATGCCGAACGCAGCGTCAGGAGCAGCACTGTAAAAAGCGGAGAAATCTCCGTCACAATCAAGCCCATCAGGACATTTCCCAGGTAATCACTCAGGCCCAGTCCCTTTAGTGCGTGGAAGACAATGCCGATAAACAGGGAACCGAAAATAATGGATGCCGTCAGAAACGCCGGGATAATTTGCACTGAAGTAAAATATATCTGGTTAACCAGCACTGTCCTGGTGGCGCTGTTGTAACTGGAAAGCTGGAAGATTCGTGTTATGACCAGCAATGCAAAATAAATTGTATCGCGCAGCGATGCCGTAATCTGCAGGATAAAACGTCCGATACTTTCCAGGGAAGCCATAAGCAACCAATATTTTTTTATTGTGTTATGTGAAAAAACAAAAGACGTTAAATGTTTATAACATAAATCAGGAAACTGCAAGCCCCGGTCTGCCGTGTCAGCAACATTGTCATTGACAAACAGCGACGAATCATTATACTTTACGCAAGTATTAAATATAATACATTTAAAAGACATTGCGCTACTGGTCGCAATGTCATTACGGGGGATGGATATAAATATGAAAACTCAGAACAGAAAAACCTTCTTTATGTTCCTGCTGGCGTTCCTGGTGGCGTTTTTTATTGTTTCCGTAGTGGAAGTGCTGCGTTCTTCCTTTTCCTCATCGGGCGCGCCGGAAATTCAAACGGCGGCGGCTGTTTCGCCTGCCGATATGTTGAAAGCGCCCACGTCCTTTGCTGATCTGGCGGAGCGTGTTAAGCCTGCAGTAGTGAACATCAGCACAACAAAAACGTATAAAGGGCGAGGCGGTTTCGGGTCGCCCTTCGGACGTTCGCCCTTCGGCGGCGGCCCTTTTGGCGACGATTTCTTTGATCGCTTTTTCGGGGATATTCCGCAAAGGGATTTCAAGCAGCGCAGCCTTGGTTCCGGATTTATTATCAGCAACGACGGTTATATCTTTACGAACAATCATGTTATCGAGAAAGCGGATAAGGTTCTGGTCAAGCTCTCCGACAGCAAGGAATATGAAGCAAAAATAATCGGCACCGACAGTAAGACAGATATCGCACTGATTAAAATTAAACCGGATAACAGCCTGCCGGTTGTGGAAATAGCGGATTCCGACAAAGTGCGTGTTGGTGAATGGGTCGTTGCCATTGGTAATCCTTTTGGCCTGGAGCAGACGGTAACCGCAGGCATTGTCAGCGCCAAAGGCAGGGTAATCGGGGCCGGACCTTATGACAATTTTATTCAGACGGATGCCTCCATCAACCCCGGTAACAGCGGTGGTCCGTTATTCAATATGGATGGCAGGGTTATCGGTATCAATACGGCAATCGTCGCGCAGGGTCAGGGTATCGGCTTTGCAATACCGATTAATATGGCGAAAAACATACTCTCCGATTTGAAAACGAAGGGCCAGGTGACAAGAGGGTGGCTGGGGATATCCGTGCAGGATATTTCTGACGATATTGCCAAAAACCTGAAGCAGAAGGACAGAACGGGCGCTCTGATTTCTGACGTTTTCAAAGGTGATCCCGCCGATCTGGCCGGCATCAAAGTAGGCGATGTTGTAACAGAAATTAATGGCAAACCTGTTAAAAATACACATGATTTGTTAATTACAATTGCCTCTATGCATGTGGGAGAGAAAATTACACTGAAGATTATGCGGGACGGCAAGCCGATGTCTTTTACTGTTACAGTAGCTGAGCGTAAGGATAAACCGGAAATGATTGCGGATAGAGGCGGGAAAGAATTCTTTGGCATTACGGCGCAGGAAATAACCCCGGAAATTGCGCGACAGCTGGGTATTGCCAGAGATGCGGGAGTTATAATCACCGATGTCGCCGAGGGCAGTGCGGCAGAAGATGTCGGCATTCAGCCGCAGGATATTATCCTGCAAATAAATAAAGTTAAAATCGTTTCCATGAAGACATACCTGCAGGCAATGACCAAGGCGAAAGCGGAAAAAAGCGTGCTGCTGCTGGTCAAACGCGGCAAAGCAACCTTTTTTGTCGCCATTCGCCTTGATTAAAGGGGAGTTGCTTCCTAAGACTGGCGAAATTGCGGCGATGGGAGTAAATCCGGCAGGATAAGGCATTTCAGGATAAAACATTATTTAAAAAGGAAAAAGGCGGACTGGGTACTTCCAGCCTGCCTTTTTTATGTCTATCAGCCGGCAACGGAAAAACACCGGTTATTTATATCTGGACAAGGCAGCGGAAAAGTTTTAAAAAAAAGCATGAATATTTATGACTACGCGGCAGCTATTCATTTACATTCTGTTTTTTCCTTTGACGGGCATGTGCCGCCGGATAAAATAATTGCCGCCGCCGCTCGCCGGGGCGTTGATATTCTGCTCCTGACCGATCATGATAATTTAAAAGCGCGCGCCGCCGGCTGGGAAGGTTGGAATGGCAGGGTGCTGCTCATTGTCGGACAGGAGATTTCCCCCCGTTTTAATCATTACCTGGCTTTCGCTATTAAAAGTCCCGTTACCTGCCCGGAAGACGCGGAAGGCATCCGGCCCCAGCGTTATATTAACGAAGTAAATGCGGCGGGCGGGTTCGGTATTATCGCCCATCCCGACCACGAAGGAACAAAAACGTTTCACGTGAAACACTATCCGTGGCAGGACTGGCCGGTCAGCGGATATGCAGGAATCAGCGTCTGGGAATTTATGACCGACT
>JAKLDS010000086.1 GCA_022703375.1 Deltaproteobacteria bacterium
GTCCAGCAGCCGGACAATTGTTTCCGGTGCGCTGTTGGTGTGCAGGGTGCTTAAGACCAGATGTCCGGTGAGTGAGGCTTCCACACCTGTCTTGGCGGTTTCAAAATCACGCATTTCGCCAACCATCATAACATCGGGATCGGCTCGCAGGAAAGCGCGCATGGCCATGGCAAAATCAAAACCGATTTTCGGCTGCACCTGTACCTGCCTCAATCCATGCTGGGTTATTTCCACGGGGTCTTCCGCCGTCCATATTTTTCTTCCCGGTGTGTTGATGTTTTTAAGCGCGGCATGCAATGTCGTTGTTTTGCCGGAGCCGGTCGGTCCGACAACCAGAATCATTCCGTAGGGCTGCTCAGATATTTTCAGCAGTTCCGAGTAGTTTCTCTTGGAGAGTCCCATGACTTCCAGCGGCATTGTTTTTCCTTTGGCCAGAATACGCATGACAACGTCTTCCACGCCACCTTGCGTGGGGATGGTGGCGACCCGCAGCTCGATTTCCTGTCCGCCTTCTCCGGCACGCTTGAATTTGATTTTGCCGTCCTGCGGAATTCTTTTTACCGTAATATCAAGGTTGGACATAATCTTGATGCGTGAAATCAGCGCCGCGCGGTAGTTGTAAGGCAGTGTCTGGTAAAGAGAGCATTCGCCGTCAACACGGAGGCGCACTTCCACGTTTTTCGTATCGGTGTTGGGCTCGATATGAATGTCGGAAGCGCGCCGGTTATAGGCGTCATTGATAATTTTATTGACCAACTGCATGATGACGCTGTGGGACTCGGTGATAATTTCACCGCCTTCTTCTTCTACAATCTCTTCTTCATCGGTTTCGAGCTTGCCTAAAATATCGGCGATGGATGAGTCGTCTTCCGGCGAAGAGTAAAAGCGGTCAATATATCTGTTGATGTCGTCGGCCAGAGCCACGTCATATTTGATGAGTTTTGTTCTTAAGAGACCTTCGATGGCGTCTTTTTTAATCAAATTGCTGGGATCATCAACAATGACGTGGATTTTTCCCGCCACACGTCCCAACGGCACCCATGCTTCACGCTTCAGGTATGGTCTTTTCAAGGTTCTTAACAAATCGCCCGGAATAGGCAGCTTGTCGTTGTAAGTTATGAAATGGCAGCCGTGATATTCTTCCAGCGATTTGCCGACGGCATCTTTGGGAATACCGCATTTACGGATCAGAATATTTTCAATCCTTTCTTTCTGATCGCGCATTTCTTCCACGGCTTTTTCCAGTTCTGCTTCCGTAAGCAGGCCATGCCTGATCAGATAGTCGAATTTGGAATCGCGTCGCTGTTTAAGAATTCTTTCCTGATTATAGAGAGCAATTCCCAGTACGTTGCTTATTTCATCAAGAAATATCTGGTGATAGTCATCAATTTTATTGCTGCCTTTTTTATTCATTACTTCCAGGACGCCCATCACACTGCGTTCATGCATAATGGGCATGGCGATTATCTGTCCCGTCACGCTGTTTGTCTTTTTATCCAGACTGCGATCAAAGGAAAGATGTTCATGATATTTCTTTAATTCTGTTTCGTTGTAGGCATCGGCAATAATCACTGTTCTTCTGGTGTTGGCCACATATCCGGCGATTGTCTCACTGTTTACCGCCAGGTGGATTTCCTTGATCGCGGAGTTCTCGATATGCATCGAGTAAATTTCCTTCTTCAACTTATCGAGGATATAGATATTCAGAATGCTGATATTGAAAAGTTTGCGGATTTCTTCCTTCACTTCAACAATTATTTCTTTGATATCTTCGGCGCTGTTAATGCGTTTGGAGATGTTTTGAATGGATTTGTGGAACTCGAGATTTTTCAGAAGCTCTTCCACCTGAGGTGAGTCGGAAATAGTATTGTTTTTTGGCTTAATCGGAAAAGAACCTGACTTCTGCATACAGATTTATACTCCCGAATATAAAAAATTTGAAGATTTGCCGTTGCCGTTAGAGAAATTAAAAGCTCGCGCCGTCTTAATCAGCCGATTGCTTCCGCGAAAGCCTCAATGGCGGAAGGGATTTCTATATTTAAAAGCAATCCCATTTGTGTCTTCTGAGAATCCAGGAGAATGCCCCATACGTAATCGCCGAGCGGCAGCAGAACGAGAACCCTATCCTCCTGCAAATCGAAAGTGGCGTATTTTTCCAGTTGCGGCAGTCCGCCTTTCTTTGCTGTATCATTGGCTACCTGAACAAGCTTGACTATCAAAGCGGCGAATTTCGGATTGGAATTAAATCCGGCTATTGACTGGCCGTCAACGGACATGGCGATGCAGGTGGATATCAGTGATTCCCCTAAGTTGGTTTTCAAAATTTCAATGGCTTCGTTCAACTTTTGAATATTCATAACAGCTCTCTCCTTTTTCCGTATATTTGATCAACAGGTTGATTTTATTTTCAGGTTTTTTTCCAGGCATTTATTTTCTGTCTGGTATTTTCCGAGATGCCTTTCTTGTCCTTTTGCTTTAAAATCTCCGGAGTTGTTTTCTGAGCGTTGACGGCTTCATTTTTGCTCCTGGCTTCAGCCAGCCGTTTTTCCTCTTCCCTGGTTTTTTTCTCGGCTTCCACGCGGGCACGGGCTTCGGCTTCGGCCCGGGCGCGCGCCTGCTTTTTTAATTCCTCTTCCTCCCGGGCTTTTGCTTCGGCCTCCAATCTGGCTTCCGTTTTAGCTCTGGCTTCAGCTTCGGCGCGTGCCTTGGCTGCTGCTTCCGCTCTGAGACGCAGATCTTCTTTGGCGCGAACCAGCGCGGCCATTGCTTCTTCTTTGGCTTTAGCTTCTTCACGGGCCTTGATTTCGGCTTCGGCCCTGGCTTTCTTTTCCGCTTCTTCACGCGCCCGTGCCTCTTCGCGCGCCCTTATTTCGGCTTCGGCTCTTGCTTTCGCTTCGGCTCTGGCTTTCTTTTCCGCTTCTTCACGCGCCCGTGCTTCTTCGCGGGCTTTTCTTTCCGCTTCTTCGCGCGCCCTTATTTCGGCTTCGGCTCTTGCTTTCGCTTCGGCTTTGGCTTTCTTTTCCGCTTCTTCACGCGCCCTTTCCGCTTCGCGGGCTTTTCTTTCTGCTTCTTCGCGGGCACGTTTTTCCGCTTCTGCACGGGCTTTGGCTTCGGCTTTGGCTTTCTTTTCCGCTTCTTCACGGGCTTTTCTTTCTCCGTCAAGTTTGGCCTTTTCCTCGGCTTTGCGGCGTGTTTCTTCTCTTAGTTTTTCCAGATCAGAAGAAGAAAGGCTGGAACGTGTTCCAAAAGTTGCCAGGTTGCTATTGCTAATTTCGGCATCAAGATCAATAATCGCGGATGTCTGGTTGGATTTAGCGGCGGCTTTAGGAGGAGCGAATGAAACCACCGTCTTTTTTTCTTCCTGTTTAGTTTCTTTATCTTTCGGAGATGGGCTGGACGGAGAAATTTCTGCAAAGCGTAATTTCCCTGTTGCTGTTTTTGGCGCCGGAGAAACCGGATTGAGGTCTGTTACTCTAAATCTTCCCGATGCCGTATTTTGCGTTGGCGCGGCAGGAGCAAGTTCTTCAACTTTAAACTTTCCCGACTTTGTTTCTGTCTTTGTTGGCTTAATACCCAGCGCGTTAAAAATATTATCTGCCAGGACATTGATATCAAGGGGCTTTTCCAGATAGCGGAAAATTCCCATATTATGAACGATTTCCTCGATTTTGGGTGTTCCGAAAGCGGTCATGAGAATAACGGGAATTTTCGGGTAATTTCTGTTCATGTAGGCGAGAAGTTCAAACCCGTCCATTTTAGGCATGCTGAGGTCAGTTACAACAAGGTCAACTACGGGTGTTGATTTCAGGACTTTTACAGCTTCAGCGCCGTTGGTAGCGGTCAGAAGGTTGAAATGCTTATTAAAAGTACTTAATCCGTCAGCGATGCTCAGCAGCAGCGGTTCCTCATCATCA
Source organism: Deltaproteobacteria bacterium (assembly GCA_022703375.1). Classification (GTDB taxonomy): domain Bacteria; phylum Desulfobacterota; class Syntrophia; order Syntrophales; family Smithellaceae; genus JAKLDS01. Next base: position 3,915 of record JAKLDS010000086.1, read on the forward strand.
ACGATTAGCACCTCACGCACACGCTGCATTTTTTGCTGATCAGGATCTTGTTCTTTACCGGAAGTAAAGAGTCTCTGCTTAAATATCTCAAAACTACTCAATCCGTCTGCCATATTTCACCATTACCTTGAATATGATTTAATGTTTATAGCCGGGCTTGCCTGTAAAAATATAATTGTCGTGTAACGCAAGAGTTGTGCCAGTGCTGTCACAGCGGGCGCTATCCCTTTGCCGCAAAGGATATGCTGATTTTAACTTGTATGAAAAGGGAGTAATTAGTTCAGGATGAACAAGTCATTTTGAACTATTATCGCGCATTTGGCTGTTGCGAAAGATGGCCTTTAAAATAATGCCGCCAGCTTTTCTCCGGTAAATTATCAGAACGTTCCTGTGCGGTGGCATTTACTAATTATGACTAATTCCAGTTGTTTAACAGGGCATTAAACAAAATTATAGTGTTTGACTTTTCTTTTTAAAGTAGAAAGAGAAATCCCCAGCGCTTTGGCGGTCTGGGAATAGTTGCCGGCGAATTTTTCCAGAGCCTGTCCTATGCACTGTTTTTCCATGGTTTCCAGTGTTAAAGTCTCATTTTCACATGATTTCTCTTTGTTAGTCCATACTGCCGGATGACGATTGTATTTCAATAGTTGAGAGGGCTTGATCGGATGTCCCCGCTGAATAATCAGTGATCTTTCGATAACATTTTTCAATTCGCGGACGTTGCCCGGCCAGTCGTATACCATTAATCTGTTTAATTCTGCGGCAGCAATACGGATATTTCTGTCTCTGGTCATTTTATAAATGAAATATTCACAAAGTGCCGGTATATCCTGTTTTCTTTCCCGCAATGGCGGAACATCAATTCTGATTACACTGAGCCGGTAGTAAAGATCATCGCGGAATATTTTGTTTTTTATCGCTTCTTCCAGATTATTATTGGCTGCGGCAATAATGCGCACATTTATCGGTTTGAATGATTCCCCGCCGACACGGCGTATTTTTTTTTCTTCCAGAACTCCCAGTAATTTAGATTGCAGATGGATGGGCATGGAGCCGATTTCGTCTAAAACCAGAGTACCGCCGTCGGCCAGTTCAAAAATGCCTTTATGCGCCGCGGTAGCTCCGGTGAAGGCGCCTTTTTCCGATCCGAATAATTCGGCCTCAATGAGGTTTTCCGGCAGAGCAGCGCAGTTTGTTGTAATAAAAAGTTTTTTGGGAAGGTTGCTTTTATAGTGAATGGCGCGGGCGACGACATTCTTGCCGGTTCCCGTTTCGCCTGTAATGAGAACCGGAGCGTCCGTGGAAGCTGCCAGCTCAATCATTTTCTGGATTTCTTCAAAAGCCCCCTGGCCGGAGATCAATTCAATTTCTTCACTTTCCTTACTGTCACGATAATTCTGAATTTGTTCAGTTTTTTCCAAATCCAGTGTCCGGAATGCCTGTTTTACAGTCAGCTCCAGTTCCGCCATTTCAAAAGGTTTGGAAAGATAATCGTGTGCCCCAACCTTGATAGCCTCGACTGCGTTGTTGAAGCTGGGATAGGCAGTGACAAAAATAATTTTTGTCTGTTCATTTTGCCGCAAAATTGCCGGACACAGGGAAATGCCTTCGGTATCGGGAAGTTTTTGATCCAGCAGGACTACATCAATCTTTGTATCGGAACAGAATTTCAGACCTTCCTTGCCGGTTGGCGCCGTGAGAACCTCTGTGTTATCATCTTCAAAGATATCCTGGACGGAAGCGCAGAAAGTATCGCTGTCGTCAATGACCAGTATTTTTCTTTTAAGTTTGCTCATCTTGTTTGCCTTCAGGGATAGATACGGTTACTTTCGTACCCACATCGGGAGAACTTTTTATTTGCAGGTTTCCTTTCATCTGCGTTATCATTTTCAGCGTAATCATCAAACCCAGCCCGGTGCCGCGCGGTTTAGTCGTATAAAAGGGCTTGAAGAGATTTGTTTGCATTTCTTCGGACATGCCGCAGCCGTTGTCTTCTACGTTGATCACGACAAATTCATCTTTTTTATCCACGTTGATAATAATTTCCGGATTTTCGCGATTTTCCAGCGCATCGGACGCGTTGGTAATCAGATTCAGCATAACCTGATGCAAAAGCCGGGGGTCGGCGCTGATTGTGTTTACCTGAGGAGATAAAACTCTGGTGATGGTAATTCCCGAAGAATGCAAATCGCTGGATATAAGCGATATAAAGCGGGTGAGGAACTCGGGCATTTTGATATTCCGCAGATCGGGGCTTTCAAAAATGCTGAAACTTTTCAAGGCTTGTAAAAGATATTCAACCCGGGAAATTTCCGTCATAGCGCGGTCAACAAATTTTTCTACGGAGCTCGCCGAGTAGTTGGTGACGTTCTTTTTTAGAACGCTGAGAGTCATTTTAATGGAATTAATGGGATTGCCCAGTTCGTGGCGGATGCCGGAAAAAACGTAACTCATATTATCCATCGAGTTGACAGCCTCCGCGAGGGATTCCAAACGGCGTTTCTCGGTAATGTCCCGGATTATAATCCAGATAAAGCGGTCGGAAATAATATAGGCGGAATAGCCGAGAAGCCTGTTTTTATACCATAAAACATAGTTTTTATTAAAAACCTCAAAGTCTGATTCTCTTTTATATCCCGGCAGCAGCAGAGCCATCAGAGCCCGGAATCCCAGCGAATCATCATTGTCACGAAAAATATCGGCAGCGAATGAATTTTTAAAAACAATTTCCTGTTTTTTAAGGCCCAGGACAATGATGCCCAGATCAATTGTTTCCATAATTTCGGCATAAATGCAGCTATTGCCGGAATTTTTGCTGTTGCTGAGCGGACAGATGTGTTCTTCGGAAGTAAGATTCATAATGTAACGTATGCTCTTTACAAAATTGAATTTTAAGTCTATATTTTAAAGCACTAAAAAAAGCCGCTCAGATAACTTGTCCAAGTTATTCCTGGCGGCCCGGCTGTCGCTGGTGACCCGTAGCTTTCCGTCCCACCCTTGAGCTTAACAGTGGTGTGGTCTTTTCACGTTTGAGGTATTTATATAATAAATCTTCTCCTTGTCAAGGATATTTTATTGAAAATGCTCAGAAAATCGTTTTTATTATTCCTGATATTTGCGGCCACAACCATGGCTCTGCTGACCATAGCACCGCGTTTTTTACTTTATTCGTCAGCTTATGATAAGGCGGATGGGATAGTTCTTTTTTTAGGTCCTGATTTCAGTTTACGCCAGAAACAGGCCGATAAATTAATCAGTGAAAATAAGGCCGATTATTTAATCATTCCCGCATACAAAAAAACTTTTAGAATAAATAGTGCAGGAAGTATCAAATCATTTTCCCCGGATTTATCCGCCGGTAATTTCAACAAAAAAAGTATCAGCGCGCTCAACTATCCGCGTTATTACGAAGACACCCATCTGGAAGTGCTGGAAACCAGAATGGTCATGGATGATTATCGTTTAAAATCAGCTATATTCGTCAGCTCACCTTATCATATGAGGCGGATTGGTTATATAGTGCGCAAGGTTTTTGCTGATAAAAAAATAACCTGTTATTTTGTACCGACGGATTTCGAAAAAGCGCCGGCTAATTTCTGGGAGCTTAGCCTGGCGGATTGGAGAAAAGTAGGCAGGGAATACGGCAAGATAATCTGGTTTTTTATTTATACATCCTGGGCGGAGTGATTTTTATAATACAAATCCCGTTAGAAATCTATGTTGGGGTGGGGGAGATGATTTCTAACGGGATAAACAGACCATGATTTATGTAGTGACGGGAGAGCGGCTAAACTTC
>JAKLDS010000087.1 GCA_022703375.1 Deltaproteobacteria bacterium
TTGGCAGAGGTTTTGCTTTTGTCGCACGGCAGAAACGAATGATTATTGATAACGAAGATTTTTATCTTGATTTACTTTTTTATCATCGCAAATTAAAAAGACTTGTTGCTATAGAATTGAAGTTGGCGAAGTTTCAGGCAAAATATAAGGGACAGATGGAATTATACCTGAAGTGGCTTGATAGATACGAGAAACAAATTGATGAAAATCAACCAGTCGGACTGATTTTATGCGCGGAAACAAGCAGGGAGCAGATAGAACTGCTGGAAATGCACAAAGACGGAATTATTGTTGCAGAATACTGGACAGAACTACCGCCAAAAAAGGAATTGGAAAGGCGGCTCCATAATGCTTTAATTGAGGCAAAAGAAAGATTGGAAAGAAGAAATTTATTAAATGATTAGGCTTAAGGAGGAAAAAAGTGGCAAACGAAGTTAAGAAAGTTGTATTGGCGTATTCAGGAGGGCTGGACACATCTGTTATTGTCCGTTGGCTTATCGAAACTTACAAATGTGAAGTGGTCTGCTTTGCCGCGGATTTGGGTCAGAAGGAAGAATTGACCGGCCTTAAGGAAAAGGCAATCAATACCGGCGCGAGCAAAATTTATATCGAAGATTTGCGCGAAGAATTCGCCCGTGATTTTGTTTTTCCGGCGCTGCGCGCCAACGCAATTTATGAAGGCACGTATCTTTTGGGAACATCGCTGGCGCGCCCTTTAATCGCCAAAAGGCAAATCGAAATTGCCGCCGCAGAAGGAGCCGATTCAGTCTGCCACGGCGCCACCGGCAAAGGAAACGATCAGGTGCGTTTTGAACTTACTTATTATGCGTTAAATCCTTCAATCCGCATCATTGCCGCCTGGAAAGATGACAACTGGCATTTTAATTCCCGCGAATCAATGTTCGATTATGCGGAAAAATATAATATTCCGCTGCCGCTGACGAAATCCAAACCTTACAGCTCGGATCGCAACCTGCTGCACATTTCTCATGAAGGCGGTATTCTGGAAGATCCCTGGGCGGAGCCGCCGGAAGACATTTTTGTTTTGACAAAATCTCCGCAGGACGCTCCCGATAAGCCGACTTATGTGGAAATAGATTTTGCCAAAGGCAACCCGATTGCCGTAGATGGCAAAAAGATGACTCCGGCTGTTTTGATGGATCATGTTAATGAAATTGCCGGTGCCAACGGCATCGGCCGGGTGGATATGGTGGAAAACCGCTTTGTCGGCATGAAATCCCGCGGCGTATATGAAACCCCGGGCGGCACGGTATTATGGGCGGCGCACCGCGCGCTGGAATCAATTACGATGGACAGAGAGGTAATGCTGATGCGCGATTCCCTCACGCCCAAATACGCGCAATTGGCTTACAACGGTTTTTGGTACGCGCCGGAAATGAAAGCACTGCAAACCTACATTGACGCGACTCAGGAAACAGTCACCGGCACGGTGCGGATGAAATTGTACAAGGGAAATTGCATTGTGGCGGGGCGTAAATCGCCCAATTCGCTTTACAGCGAAGCATTTGCCACCTTTGAGAAGGATCAGGTCTATAATCAAAAGGACGCTGCAGGGTTCATCAAACTCAATGCGTTGAGACTGATTATTCAGAATTATTTAAAGAAATAATTTTTCTGCGGAGAAGAATTATGACCAGATCAAAAAAAGCATGGGGCGGGCGTTTTAAAAAAGAAACCGCCAGAAGCGTGGAGGAATTCAGCGCCTCCATTCATTTTGACAAGAAGCTTTACCGTTTCGATATTGAAGGAAGCATTGCCCACGCCAGGATGCTGGCGAAGCAGGGGATTATTGCAAAAAGCGAAGCGGCGGCCATAGTCACCGCTCTTGAATCAATCCTCAATGATATTGAAAAAGGAAAAATCAGCTTCAGTATTGCCGATGAGGATATTCACATGGCGCTGGAAAAAGAGCTGATGAGACGAATCGGCGATATTGGTGGAAAATTACACACGGCGCGCAGCCGCAATGACCAGGTCGTGCTCGATGTCCGTCTTTTCCTGCGCGCGGAAACTGAAAATGTCTTAATGCTGCTGCAAAAATTACAAACAAGGCTAATTGCTCTTGCGAAAAAGGAAATTAAAACCATCATGCCGGGCTATACCCACATGCAAAAAGCCCAGCCGGTTTTATTATCCCACTATCTGCTGGCATTTTGGGAAATGTTCGGGCGCGATGCCGCCAGGTTTGGCGATTGCAAAAAAAGATTCAATCTTCTGCCTCTCGGCGCGGCGGCGCTGGCCGGCACCGGATTGCCGATCAATCGTTCCGCAACTGCACAAATGCTTGATTTCCCGGATGTGACTAAAAACAGCATGGATACGGTTGCCGACCGTGATTTTATCGCCGAATTTATCTTTGCCGCCGCCGTGACGATGATGCACTTAAGCCGTTTCTGCGAGGATTTGATTTTATGGTCTTCCGACGAATTCGGCTTTGTCGAGATATCGGATGCCTATACGACCGGCAGCAGCATCATGCCGCAAAAAAAGAATCCGGATATCGCCGAGCTTGTTCGTGGCAAAACCGCGCGTGTTTACGGGGATTTGGTGTCTGTCCTGACTCTGTTAAAAGGCCTGCCCATGACTTACAACCGCGATTTGCAGGAAGACAAGGAGCCACTTTTCGACGCTGTGGAAACCACAAAAAACTGCCTGGGGATTTTTACGGAAATGCTGGGAGAAATCGGGTTCGACAGGGATAAAATGCTCCGCGCGGCGCTGGGTGGTTTTTCCCAAGCCACCGATATTGCGGAATATCTTGTGGAAAAGGGCGTGCCATTTCGTCAGTCTCATGGAATAACAGGCAAAATAGTTGCGTATTGCATTAAAAATAAAAAAAGTTTAGAGGAGATGACAATTACCGAATATAAAAAATTTCACAACAGCTTTGCCGACGATATCCTAGATCGGATCATTCCCAAAAAAATGATAAATGCCCGCCGGCATACGGGAGGCACAGCAACCAAAACAGTTTTGGCCAGGATTAGAGAAATTGAGAAAGAAACCGGCAAATAATTACTTTTGTATATTTATAATAGCTTTGTTTTTCACGGGCTGCGGATTAAAAGGCAATCCGGTTCCGCCTTTTGCGCCTCCTGTTATCGATTATTCGAAAATAATTGTCAACCTGCAGGCTGTTGCGCTTAGCGATGCCATCAGGCTGAAATGGATATTTCAGGATAAAGATAAATTGGTTGATTATATCGCTGTGGAAAAAAGCGAAATAGGGACAAATGGCAATGTGTGTAAAGATTGCCCGCTGCAATTTACCAGAATTGATACGATTCCGACTGAGGAAATGCCGCTCAGTGTCGGTTACGTGGATAAGGAAGTAAGTAAAAATAAAATTTATGTTTATCGCCTGATGCTTTGTAAAAAAAGTGGCGCTTGCATGGATAGCCTGGCGAAAACAAAAATTTAATTTTAATTTTCAGAATTGGAGGAGGCTTTATTATGTTTAGGGGAGCGATAGTTGCAATAGTTACACCTTTCCAGAAAAACGGACAGGTTGATGAGAAAGCTTTACGAGAGCTTATCGAATTTCAGATTGCCAGCGGCACAGACGGTATTGTGCCCTGCGGTACGACGGGAGAATCGCCGACTCTGAGTCATGAAGAGCATGACCGGGTAATAGAAATTACCATTAACGCTGTAAACAAGAGGGTGCCGGTAATCGCAGGAACGGGCTCCAATAACACAACGGAGGCCCTGCGTCTGACCAGGCACGCTTACGAGGCAGGTGCGGACGGTGCGCTGATTGTTTGCCCTTATTACAATAAACCGACCCAGGAAGGGATTTATCAGCATTACAAAAAAATTGCCGAGGAAGTGCCGATTCCTATCGTGCCTTACAACATTCAGAGCCGGACCGGTGTTAATATAGCGCCGGAAACCATAGCGAAACTGGCAAAAATCAATAATATCGTAGGTGTTAAAGAAGCATCTGGTTCGATAAAGCAGATGAGCGATGTAATTAATCTTTGCGGAGATAATTTTGATGTGCTTTCGGGAGATGATTTATTTACACTGCCTCTGATGGCGATGGGAGGCAGGGGGATAATTTCCGTTGTTTCCAATGTGGCGCCGGCGGATATGGCCGCTCTTGTTGATGCGGCGGAAGCCGGGGACAGCGGCAAGGCGAAAGCCCTGCATCATAAGATGAGCCCGCTGATTGAAGCGATGTTTATCGAAGTCAATCCGGTTCCGGTAAAGGCCGCTTTGTCAATGATGAAGAAAATTGAATATGAAGTCCGGATGCCCCTCTGCAAGATGTCGGAGGCCAATCTGGAAAAATTGCGCAAAGCAATGGTTGCTTACGGCCTTATTTCGTAAACAAGCAAAGGAGATATCTTATGGTAAGGGCAGTTATTACCGGAGCAGGCGGGAAAATGGGAGGAAGAATTATCAGTCTTATTTCCGCCATGGATGATATTGAGGTTATTGCTGCAGTTGAAGTCACCGGTCACCCAATGGTCGGGCGTGATATCGGGCAGGTTCTTGGACTGGGAAAAACCGGGGCAATAGTTTACGATAAACTGGCTGATTGCATTGACAAGGGTGATGTGGTTATTGATTTTACTCATCACGTGGCATCGCTTAGCAATCTGCAAATGGCTGCGGAAAAGAAACGGGCAATCGTCATAGGTTCCACCGGATTTACCAGAGACGAAATGAGCAAAGTAATGGAATTGGCAACTGATGCCCGTTGTGTTTTGGCTCCCAATATGAGTGTCGGAGTCAATGTCATGCTCAAAGTGCTGGAATATTGCGCGGGCATTCTGGGTGACGACTACGATGTGGAGATTGTCGAGGCGCATCATCATCTGAAGAAGGACGCTCCCAGCGGCACGGCGATGAAAATGGCTCAGGTACTGGCTGAAAAACTGGGACGCAATTTGGATGAAGTTGGTGTTTACGAGCGCAGGGGAATGATTGGTGCGCGCACGAAAAAGGAAATCGGAATTCAAACGGTTCGTGCCGGAGATATTGTCGGGGAACATACGGTCATCTTCGGCAGCGTGGGCGAGAGGCTGGAATTCATTCACCGTGCGCACAGCCGCGACAACTTTGCCAAAGGCGCAATCCGTGCCGCAAAATGGATTGTAAATCAGAAGAACGGCCTATATGACATGCAGGACGTTTTAGGTTTGAAGGACTCGTAAAAGTTCTCATATCTCCCGATAAAGTCGGGATGGCGTTACAGCGCAGTGGATAAGCTGACAGTTTGAAATTTGCGGGACGAGCTTGCAGATATAAAAATACGCCTCATTGCTAAGGCTTTGCGAGCCCTGTTTTCGGAGTATTTAACATGGCCATAGGAAAAGTTAAAGGTTGTTGCAATTTGCGGGAAACTGTCTGCTATATCAGTATTGGTTCCAATCAGGGAGACGGGCGGCAAAATTGCCGCAACGCCTTGACTTTGCTTGATAAAGTGCCGGGAGTGAATGTCTTAACAATTTCTCCCTGTTACCGCACTGAACCTGTCGGTATCACAGAGCAGGACTGGTTTATTAACGCAGTGGTTGAGTTAAAAACTTCTCTTTCCGCGCGCGCACTGTTGCGGGAAATGCTTAATATTGAAAACATCATGGGCAGGATAAGAGAATTAAAGGGTGGTCCCAGAATAATTGATCTGGACATCCTGTTATACGGGCAAGAAGTTATTGCAGAGGATGATTTAATTGTCCCGCATCCGGAAATGCACAACAGACGTTTTGTTCTGGAACCTCTCAATCAGATAGCTTCCTTTGCCATTCATCCGGCCTTCGGTATATCCATCCGGGGATTGCTGGAGAGGCTTTCCGATAACAGGATTGTCGAAAAGATTACATGAAAAGTTTTGCGGAAAAAGCAGGTTGATATGATTATTCGTTTTTTAATATACGCGGCATTGATCTATGTAATTTACCGGATAATTAAATTGTTTTTCAGAACTGACAGGCGGCGGGAAGAAGATATTAAACAGGAAAGACCGCCGGTACAGCCGGCGGAGGAAGAATTAGTGGAAGATTTAAACTGCCATACCTACATTCCGCAAAGTCAGGCTGTGCGCAAAGAAATTGCCGGGCAAATTTATTACTTTTGCAGTGAAAAATGTTCGGAAGAATACAGGAAACTTAATAACAGCAAATAAAGGGGGATTTATGGATTTTTTTATTGATACCGCCAACATCGAAGAAATTAAAGAAGGCATTAAAATTGGCATGGTGGACGGAGTTACCACCAATCCCAGTTTAATTGCCAAAGAAAAAAAGGGTTTTGATGCAGTTGTTAAAGAAATACTGGAAGTGGTAAAAGGTCCGGTCAGTCTCGAAGTTATCAGCCTTGATGCCACGGGCATGTTTAAAGAAGGCAAAAAACTCGCCCGCCTCGGCGATAATGTCGTAATAAAGGTTCCGATGACAACAGAAGGTTTGAAAGCTACAAGATTATTCGCCAATGAAGGCATTAACGTCAACCAGACCCTGATATTTTCTCCTCTGCAGGCTCTGATGGCCGCCAAAGCCGGAGCCCGTTACGTCAGCCCGTTTGTTGGCAGGCTGGATGATATTGCTCACGACGGCATGGAAATAGTGGAACAGATTCTCGCTATTTATGATAATTACGGGTATGATACTGAAGTTATTGTGGCCAGTGTCCGTCATCCGCGTCATGTTCTGGATGCAGCACTGATGGGAGCTGATATTGCTACTATTCCTTTCAAGGTAATAGCACAGCTTGCCCAGCATCCTCTTACAGACAGGGGCATCGAAATGTTTTTGCAAGACTGGAAGAAAGTGCCGAAAAAATAGCGGTAATCGTTTTTTACAATAAATTGAACAACGGATGATGAATAATAAAAGCAACTTCAATCTGCCCAATACAATTACGCTGATGAGAATCTGCGTTGTGCCGTTTCTTTTTATTTTGCTTGCCGATCCGGGAAGATTCTGGAGTTTGATTATTGCCGTTCTTTTTGTCATCGCCTCACTTACTGATATTCTTGACGGTTACATAGCGCGCAAATATCAGATGATAACTACCATGGGAAAATTCCTCGATCCGATTGCCGATAAATTGATTATCAATTCGGCAATGATTCTGATGATTCCCATTTACCGTATCCCGGCCTGGATAGTAGTTATCACTATCATGAGAGATCTTATTGTGGATGCCATCAGGAGCATTGCCTCATCGGACGGCCTTTTTATTCAGGCCAGCCGTCTGGGAAAGCAGAAAACAGTAGCGCAGATCATAGCCGTTACTGCGCTGATGATTCATTATCCGGTATTTGGGGCAGATGCACATGTCGTCGGTTTGGCGATTCTTTATATTGCCTTAATTCTTACAATTTATTCAGGTATTGATTATTTTGTGAAGTTTTACCGGACGATAAATAAATAATTGTACTTAACAGGCGCTTTATTAATTTTTTTATTGACAACATTATTTTATCTGTTATATTCAGCGCCGCTTTCAGTGAGCGGGCGTAACTCAGTGGTAGAGTGCTACCTTGCCAAGGTAGACGTCGACGGTTCAAATCCGTTCGCCCGCTCCATTTTTTTATGGCGGCATAGCCAAGTGGCTAAGGCAGCGGTCTGCAAA
>JAKLDS010000088.1 GCA_022703375.1 Deltaproteobacteria bacterium
AAACTGTCCGCTGTCTGGGCGCCTGCGGCCTGGGACCGGTGATGGTGGTTGACGAAGATGTTCACGGCCGGGTAAAACCAGGCAAGGTAAAGGAAATACTGAGCCAGTACAACTAAATTTTGAGATGAAAAGAACAGGAGGAAACGCCGATGGCGAAACTTACAATAGATGATTTAAAAAAGATTAAGGATAAAGTGCATGCGGAAATGGCTCTGCGCGACGGCGAGCGCCGTGTCAAGGTTACCGTCCATATGGGTACCTGCGGCATTGCTTCCGGCGCCCGGGAAGTTCTTGATTCTCTGATGCAGGAAATAGAAGCGGCTAAGGTCAATGATGTGGTTGTGACAACTTCAGGCTGTATGGGACTATGCAGCCGTGAACCGCTGGTTACAGTCGAAATCGTCAACCAGGAACCAATTAAATATGAATACATGAATACCAATAAAATGAGACAGGTATTTAAGAAGCATATTCTGGAAGGAGAAGTGCAGACTCCTTTTGTTCTGGCGCGAGGCGCGGAATTAATTAAATAGTTTAGCTGACTCGGGTTTCCTGAGTCATTATGGATAGGAGGACGTTGGTTAAATGAAGGTTTTTCGCTCACACTTATTGATTTGTGGAGGCACCGGTTGCCAATCTTCCGGCAGCCTAAACGTCAAAAAAGCCCTGCTGCAGGAAATAGAAAAACGTGGCCTGGCCGAAGAAATAAAGGTTGTTGAAACAGGTTGTAACGGCTTCTGCGCGCTGGGCCCGATCATGGTTGTCTATCCGGAAAGCGTTATGTATGTTTCCCTCAACGCGTCGGATATACCGGAACTGGTGGAAGAACACCTGATCAAAGGTCGGGTTCTGGAACGCCTTTTGTATCGTGAACCGGTAACGGATAAAATAATCCCGACAATGCAGGACATCCCCTTCTTCGCACTTCAGGAACTGCGGGTGTTAAAAAATCGCGGTTTGATTGACCCGGAAAAAATCGAAGAATACATTGCCCGGGACGGCTATGCCGGTATGGCTAAGGCTTTAACCGAAATGACACCCGAACAGATTGTTCAGGAAATGCTTGACTCCGGCCTGCGCGGAAGAGGCGGCGCCGGATTCCCCACCGGTTTAAAATGGAAGTTTGCCGCTCAGTCGAAAGGCGATGTTAAATACGTTTTATGCAACGCTGATGAAGGCGATCCTGGCGCGTTTATGGATAGAAGTGTCCTGGAAGCGGATCCGCATGCCGTTCTGGAAGGCATGGTCATCGCGGCCAAGGCAATCGGATCCCAACATGGCTATATCTATTGCCGCGCGGAGTATCCACTGGCCATTCACCGTTTGAATGTCGCCATTAGCCAGGCCAAAGAAGCGGGGCTGCTGGGAAAAAATATTTTAGGCACTGGCTTCAATTTTGATCTCGAAATTTATCAGGGCGCGGGAGCGTTTGTCTGCGGCGAAGAAACGGCTCTGATGACATCAATTGAAGGCAAAAGAGGCATGCCGCGGCCGCGGCCGCCCTTCCCCGCTGTTGCCGGTCTTTGGCAAAAACCCAGCATTCTCAATAATGTGGAAACGCTGGCTAACGTAGGACAAATCATGTTGCGGGGAGCGAAATGGTACGCATCCATCGGAACGGAAAAAAGCAAAGGCACGAAAGTTTTCGCCCTGACAGGTGATGTCGCCAACGTCGGCCTAGTGGAAGTTCCGATGGGAACGAAACTGGGCACCATTGTTTATGACATCGGCGGCGGCATTCCCAAAGGCAAAAAATTCAAAGCCGCACAGCTCGGCGGACCATCCGGCGGCTGTATCCCCATTCAACATTTAAATGCTCCGGTTGATTATGAAAGCGTTGTGCAACTGGGGGCAATTATGGGTTCCGGCGGACTCATTGTCATGAATGAAGACAAGTGCGCGGTCGACATGGCAAGGTTCTTCATGGATTTCTGTCAGGATGAATCATGCGGCAAATGCACCCCCTGTCGAGAAGGCACGAAAAGAATGCTGGAAATACTTACCAACATTACAAAAGGCAAAGGCAAAGAAGGAGACATTGATCTGCTCGAAGAAATGGCATCTGTGATTAAAGATGCGGCGCTTTGTGGTTTGGGACAGACCGCCCCCAACCCTGTTTTAAGCACCATCCGCTATTTCCGCAAGGAATATGAGGAACATATCCGCGAGAAAAAATGCCGCGCCGCTGTTTGTTCGGCGTTGTTTAAATCCCCCTGCCAGCATACCTGCCCGATTGAGATGGACATCCCCTCATACATTGCTTTAGTCCGGGCGGATCGCTTCGAAGACGCTTATAAGATTCTACTGCAGACCAATCCGTTCCCGTCAATTTGTGGCCGGGTTTGCGATCATAAATGCCAGAGCAAGTGCCGCCGCGGCAATATGGATGAACCGGTTGCCATTAAGTTTCTGAAGCGTTTCATTACTGACAACGCACCACGGCCGAAAATCGAACCGGTGGCTGTGACCAGGAAAGAAAAGATTGCCGTGGTCGGCGCCGGCCCTGCCGGTTTGACCTGCGCACGCGATCTGGCGCTGCGCGGTTATTCCGTCACTGTTTTTGAAGAGTTGTCCCAACCAGGCGGCATGTTGCGCTGGGCGATTCCGTCATACCGTCTGCCAAGAGCTATCATTGAGCGGGAAATAGACGACATCCGCCAACTGGGCGTGACAATTAAATGCAATACCCGCGTCGGCAAAGAAATTTCTTTTGCAGATGTCAGCAAAGAATTTGATTATGCTTATCTGGCGGCCGGAGCTCACAAGAGCCAGAAGATGGGAGTCGAAGGAGAAAATCTCAAAGGTGTTTACGGCGGAGTTGAATTCTTAAGGGATTTCAATGCCAATGAAGATAAATGGCTGAAGGGCGATAAATCGCTGGGAACAAAAGTCGCCGTTATCGGCGGCGGCAATTCTGCAATTGATGCCGCCCGCGTGGCATTGCGCTGCGGCGCCGAAGTAACGATTATTTACCGCCGTTTAAGGCAGGATATGCCGGCGGCTCAGGAAGAAATCGAAGCGGCGGAACATGAAGGAATTAAAATCGAGTTTATGGTTGCCCCGCTGAAGATTATCGGAGCGGGTGGCAAGGTCTCGGGGATTAGCTGCCAGCGTATGACAACCGGCGATTTTGACGCCAGCGGCCGCAAGAAATCCGTTGCCATTCCCGGTTCGGAATTTACCCTGCAGGTGGATTCGGTTATCGCCGCCATCGGCCAGGTTCCCGACTTGTCTTTTGTACCGCAGGACAGCGGAGTATCAGTCAATAAATGGAACTGCTTTGATCTGGAAAAAGGCAGCAAATCAAGGACAACCAATACCCGGTTTTATGCGGGCGGAGACGCCGTCACCGGCCCCGATACAGTCATTGCGGCTATCGCCGCCGGCCATCAGGCAGCCGCCGATCTGGACGCGGCAATTCGCCGGACTAACAAAGAACCGATTTATGAAGCGCCGGCCAGAGAAAAGATAGAAATTCCTTTGATTATTGATGAGGAAACGCTGGAATCGCCGCAGACAAAAATGCCGGAACTGGAAAGCGCTGTGCGTAAAACCAGTTTTGCTGAAGTGGAACTGGGCTTTACGAAAGAGGAAGCAATCAAGGAAGCCTGCCGCTGTCTGCGTTGCGACGCGCAACTATAACTGTATCGCCTATTGAGATATGTAGATGAAAAAGGAGTAAAAATATGGATAGAAGAATCTTGATTAATTTAAAAATTGACGGAAAAGATATAGCGGCAAGAGCCGGACAAACCATCCTGGACGTAGCCCGGGAAAACGATATATACATTCCCACCCTCTGTTACCTGGCCGGCACGACCAAGGCCGGCGCCTGCCGCGTCTGCCTGGTGGAAGTGGAAGGGGCGCGTTCTCTTGTTGCCTCCTGCTGCATGCCGGTCAGCCCGGGCATGGTTGTTAAAACCAACACTGAAAAGGTACGGGCCGCGCAGAAAATGATTGTCGAGTTGCTCTGGTCATCAGGTGATCATAACTGCCTGACCTGTGAACAAAACGGCAACTGCGAGCTGCAAAATCTCATCTACTGGCTGAAAATTGATAAGCCGCGTTTTGCTATTGAAGCTCCCCGCTACAATCAGGAAAACACAAATATCATGATCCAGCGCGATTTGAATAAATGCGTGCTTTGCGGGCGCTGCATCCGCGCCTGTAATGAAATTCAGGTCAATGAAGTGCTGGACTTTTCTCTGCGCGGTTCGCACGCCAAAGTCGGCCCGGCTTTTGATGAAGATTATATAAACTCCGCCTGTGTTTTCTGCGGTGAGTGTCTGCAGGTATGCCCGACCGGCGCGATAACCTACACACAGGGCAAATTTGCGGGACGTCCCTGGGAGATGGAAAAAGTGCGCACCACCTGCGCCTATTGCGGCGTCGGCTGTCAGATGGATTTGTTTGTTAAAGACGGCAAAATAATCAAGGTAGCGGGCAATAGCGATTACGGCAAACCCAACGAAGGCAGTCTTTGTGTCAAGGGACGTTTTGGCATGGACTTTATCGCGCATCCCGACAGACTGACGAAACCGTTAATTCGCCGCGCCAAGGGCGAGGAGTTGCAGGAAGCATCCTGGGATGAAGCTTATTCTTTTATAGCGGAAAAACTGGCGGCAATAAAGAGCGCATCGGGCGCGGACAGCATTGCCGGTTTGTCTTCCGCCCGATGCACCAATGAAGAAAATTATCTGTTTCAGAAATTCATACGTGCGGTGATCGGCACAAACAATGTTGACCATTGCGCCCGTCTCTGACACTCCGTTACCGTGGCCGGTCTGGCCGCAGCATTCGGTAGTGGCGCAATGACAAATTCCATTGAAGAATTTGAATTCACTGATTTAATTCTGGCAACCGGTACCAATACGACAGAAAATCATCCGATTATCGGAATGAAAATCAAAAGAGCCGTCCGTCAGCACGGCACTAAACTTATCGTCATTGATCCGCGGGAAATTGATCTGGTCAAATATGCTGATATCTGGCTGCGGCAGAAACCGGGCACTGATGTGGCGGTCTTTAACGGCCTGATGAATGTGATTATCAGTGAAGGGCTTTACGCCAAGGTGTATGTCGCCGAGCGGACGGAAAATTTTGAAGCCTTAAAGAATACCGTCGAAAAATACACACCGGAATATGTCGAAAAAATATCCGGTGTTCCCGCCGAAGATTTGCAGAGGGCGGCACGGCTCTATGCGAAAGCTAAAAGAGCTAACATCGCCTACGCGATGGGTTTAACGCAGCACATCAGCGGCACCGACAATGTCAAAACAATGGCTAATCTGGCGATGCTGTGCGGCAACATAGGCATTGAAGGCGGTGGAGTCAACCCACTGCGCGGTCAGAACAACGTGCAGGGAGCCTGCGATATGGGCGGACTGCCCAATGTATTTCCGGCGTATCAGCAGGTGGCTAATGAAGAAGCGCGGAAAAAATTTGAAACGGCCTGGAAAGCGACGCTGTCACCCAAACCTGGTTTGACATTGATGGAAATTATGCAGGCCGCCGGCAGTGGCGCAATAAAAGCGCTCTATATCATGGGAGAAAACCCGCTGGTCTCCGATCCTGATCTGCATCATGTCAGGGCGGAACTCCAGAAGCTGGATTTAATGATTGTTCAGGATATATTTTTAACCGAAACCGCGCAAATGGCCGATGTTGTTTTGCCTTCCGCCAGCTTTGCGGAAAAGGACGGAACTTTCACGAATACGGAAAGGCGTGTTCAACGCATCCGTAAGGCTGTCCCGGCGCCGGGCCAGGCTAAAGCCGATTGGGAAATTATTTCCGAACTTGCTTCCCGCATGGGCTATCCCATGGAGTATTCCTCGGCACAGCAGATTTTTGAGGAAATCACTTCCCTGACACCGAGCTATGGCGGCATTACTTACAGAAGGATTGAAAGAGAAGGATTGCAGTGGCCCTGTCCAACCAGCGATCACCGCGGAACAAAATTTCTGCATAAGGACAGATTTACGCGGGGCCGCGGCCTTTTCCATGCCGTCGAGTATATTCCACCGGCAGAAAACACCTGCGAGGAATATCCTTTTATTTTATCAACCGGCCGCGTGCTTTACCATTATCACACAGGAACAATGACCCGCCGGGCCAAGGGACCGGCGCAGCGCTATCCGGAATGCCTTGTGGAAATAAATCCGTTTGACGGTGCAAAACTAGGCATCAGTGACGGACAGGCAGTTAAGTTAAAATCGCGTCGCGGTATGGTGGAAGCAAAAGCGAAGCTGACGACAAAAAGCGCGGCGGGAACGGTTTTCATGAACTTCCATTTCGCGGAAGCGGCCGTCAACCAGCTCACTAATCCCGCGCTCGATCCGATCGGAAAAATTCCGGAATATAAAGTATGTGCAGTTAAGCTGGAAAAAGCTTAATATAAAATTCAGCCTCGTTGGAGGCAAGGAGGAAAATTATTTATGGCAAATGAAAATCTGGAAAGCAAGAGATGGTGGATTGCAATAGCCGCCATTGTTTTGCAAATGTGCTTGGGCTCTGTTTACGCGTGGTCGGTATTTAAAAAGCCGCTGATGACGGCACACAACTGGGGTGAAACGGCAACGCAGGTCACTTTTATGATTTGTATTGCGATGATCGGTATTGCGGCTGCGTTCGGCGGCATGCTGGTGGATAAAAAGGGTCCTAAATTTGTTGCCATAACAGGCTCTATTCTTTTCGGTATCGGCACGCTCCTGGCAGGCCTCGCCGATCAAACCGGAAACATTATCCTGCTTTATCTTGGCTTTGGATTAATTGCCGGATTGGGCAACGGCTTTGGTTATGTTACCCCGATTGCCACTCTGATTCGCTGGTTTCCTGATAAGAGGGGCCTGGTAACGGGTCTGGCCGTCATGGGTTTCGGCCTGGGCGCTTTTTTCATGGGCAAAATAATCCCGGGTGTCATCATTAAAATAGGTGTTGCCAATACATTCTATATCCTGGGAATAATCTTTCTTATTTTGTGCACCGGTGCAGCAAGCATGTTCAGGAATCCGCCGCAGGGCTGGCTGCCCGCTGGTTTCACGCCGCCCAAGACAACCGCTTCTGCCGCTCAGTCGTTAACTTTTGCGGAAGCCAAGAAAACTCCGCAATGGTGGATGCTCTGGGCGATGTTGTTTTTGAATGTCACAGCCGGACTGGGACTGCTTTCCCAGCTCTCTCCCATGGCGCAGGATGTTGTGAAAAAATCTGTCACCGACCCCGCGGAGCTGGCGGTATTGGGCGGAACCATTCTCGCGATTGCTTCTATCTTCAATGGATTGGGAAGGCTTTTCTGGGCATGGCTTTCCGACAGTATCGGCAGGAAAAATGTTTTTATGACAATGTTTATCACGCAGGCGGTTTTGTAC
>JAKLDS010000089.1 GCA_022703375.1 Deltaproteobacteria bacterium
TACATCGAGTTATTTTACAATCGTAAACGCAGGCATTCTGCGTTAAACTACAGAAGTCCCATGGCATTTGAAAACGCCGGGATTGTCCCTTAACCAAAGTGTCCGTTTTTCTGGGGGAAGATCAGGTACAATTAATTCCTATAATCGCCGCGCCTCATGCGCCAGGCGAAATTCGGGGGACATAACACCTATTTTTTTGTCAACGGAGAAATTGAGGCAGTTAAAATTATTAGATTGCTTCTGGCGCTGTGCGCCCTCGCAATGACAAAATGGAACTGGATTTGCCCTAAAGGGTACTTCGCCGGCCTACGCCGGAATGACAGCGCAGTAGTGGATTCCTGGAGCAGCCATACCGTTAATCTTAGCCATTTATCAATTATATTAACGTATAATAGGTATAAAAACGTTAATATATGACATATGTTTATATTATTAACGAAGTATTGACAAAATAGCGTTAATATTATATATGGTTTGCCATGGAAACTACAAATAAGACAAAAGATTATATAAAAGAGTTAAAGAGAAAATATGAGCAACTGCGCAAGGGCAAGGATTCCCTCCTGAAACTGATTGACGAAGCCGAGCTTTCGGAAAGTGTTTTCAATTCCAACGCCATCGAGAATTCAACGCTTACTCTCAAAGAGACAGAACGAATATTACTGGAACTGGAAATTTCCCGTAATGTGACTGTGCGCGAGGTATTTGAGGCGAAGAATCTCGCGCGCGTTCTGGAATATATCAAAAATAAAGCGATTGAACCTGAGCTTTCTTTGGAATTAATTTTGCTCCTTCACAAAATGTTGATGGGAAATATCAATGATGCTATAGCCGGACGCTTCCGTAAAAAAAGCGAGTATGTGCGTGTGGGGACGCATATTGCGCCCGCGCCTGAACATGTGGAAGGAATGCTGGAAACAATATTGGTTGATTATTCTTCTGATCCTGCCGAATATTTCATAGACAAGATTGCCAGATTTCACCTGGGTTTTGAAACCATTCATCCTTTTTGTGACGGCAACGGCCGAATGGGGCGTGTCCTGATTAATTATCAGCTCGGACGTTTTGGATTTCCTAATATTATTATTCGCGACAAGGAGAAAAAGGCCTACTATCAGTCTTTCGAAGAATACAAGAATTATAAAAAAATAAAGATGATGGCAAAAATCATTACGCTTGACTTGATGGAATCACTTCATAAGCGGCTTGCTTATCTGGAAGGCGCTAAAATAGTCAAGCTCACTGATTACGCGAAAAGCATGAAAAAATCCGTCAATACTTTACTAAATTCCGCCCGCCGGCAGACAATTCCCGCTTTCCGGGAAAAAGGTGTCTGGATGATTGGAGAAAAATAATTTCAGAAGTTGCGGCGCGAAATCGTCAGATGATTATTCTTTCCGGGCAAGAATATATATAGCCGCCGTTTTGGCGGACATAACCCAGCAGGGTGACGTTGTGTTGCTGGGCGAGCTTGACGGCGGCGGTGGTCGGCGTTGATTTGGAAACAAGGACGGGCACACCCATCCGGATAATCTTGGTCATGATTTCGGAAGAGATTCTTCCTGAAACAAAAACAACAGCCTGATTGAACAAATCCTGTTTGTCGTTCTTCAGCATCAGTCCTGTTATCTTGTCAAAGCAGTTGTGTCTGCCGATATCTTCAATCAGTATTTCGTAAGCGGCGGTATGAAGCAGCACGCTGTGCACCCCGCCGATATCAATGTAAATTTCCGATCTGGAAACAAAGTTACTCATCATTTCCCTGATGGTGCTGATGGAATAGGTCGCATTGCTCTCGACTGCCTGGAAGCGGCTTTGCTTCAGTGGATTGATGTAAGTGTAGCATTTGCCGCAGCCGGAAGTGATGCTGCGCAGGCTTTCCTGACGGTCAACGATTACTCCCGGCTTTAGGTTGATGATCACCGCCAGCAGTTTGTCATGGAAAGAGATATTTTCAATATCTGCAAAGGAATTAATGACTCCTTCATTATAAAGGAAACCCAGCGCCAGTTCTTCCTGATATTGGTTGAGACAAAGCACGGAGACCAGTTCCGCGCCGTTGACGATTACTTTCAGCGATATTTCAGCAATTACTTTTTTGCTGATGTCCCGAACGCGACAACCGTCTTTGTCGCAGGTTATCTCGCCTACATTCAGTTCTTCAAAAACCGTCTCTTTCAAGAAATACTTTTCCTTATCCTGAAGAATTTCGGAAATATTCAGCACAAGAAGAAAATTTATGCAAGCCCGAAAAGCTATATCCATCCAATCTTACTAGTTATTTGTATTATGTCATAAATGACATATGTATCTGTAATTGTTGGTAAATTACCGCACAAAGAAGTTGACTTCTGGTCATATTAAATATATAGGCAAAATCATATTTCGGCTTCATCAATGAAGAAAGGAGCTCATTTTATGGATGTCAACAGACGAGGATTCCTGAAGCTGTCCGGCGCGGTGCTGGCGGTAAGCGGGTTGGGCGTCAGTCTCAAGCCGGTGGCCGCTCATGCGCAGACACTGAAAATCAAATACGCTAAAGAAACTACAACAGTATGCCCGTACTGTTCGGTTGGTTGCAGTATTATTGTTTCCGTCATTGACGGCAAGGTAATTAATACGGAAGGCGATCCGGACAGCCCCATCAATCAGGGGTCTCTTTGCAGCAAGGGCGGTTCGATTTACCAGATGGCGGTCAACGAAAACCGTCTGGGGAAACCGCTTTACCGTGCGCCGAATACCGCCCGGTGGAAGGAAGTCGAATGGGATTGGGCGCTCGACAAGATTGCTGAAAACGTCAAAAAAAGCAGGGACGCCAGTTTTGTCAAGGCCAATAAAAAGGGAGAATTGGTCAACCGCACCGAGGGCATTGCCTCCGTCGGCTCGGCGGCGATGGATCTGGAGGAATGCTTTACGTATCAAAAATTCCTGAGGGGGTTGGGCCTTGTTTATATTGAACATCAGGCCCGGATCTGACACAGCCCGACTGTACCGGCTCTGGCAGAGTCGTTCGGACGCGGCGCGATGACGAATCACTGGAATGATTTAAAAAACAGTGATGTAATATTGATTATGGGAAGCAATCCGGCTTCCAATCACCCCATTTCCTTCAAGTGGATTACCAAAGCGATGGAGAAAGGCGCCAAGCTGATTTGCGTTGATCCCCGCTTTACACAGTCGGCCGCCAAGGCGCACATATACGCTCCGCTGCGCTCGGGCACCGATATCGCTTTCCTGGGGGGCATGATTAAATACATTCTGGATAACAATCTTATCCAGCGTGAGTATGTTGTCAACTACACCAACGCATCATTTCTGGTGAATCCGGCTTTTAAAATGCCGGGAAACAACAAGGGTGTATTCTCCGGTTTAAAAGACGGCAAATATGAAAAAGACACCTGGTCATATCAGACTGATGCCGAGGGTGTTATTAAAAAGGACGTGACGCTGAAAAACCCGAATTGCGTATTCCAGCTGCTGAAAAAACATTACAGCCGCTATACACCGGAACTTGTCTCTAAAATCACCGGAACGCCGAAAGAAAAACTGCTCGAAATTTACCAGGTATACGGCAGCACCGGCAAACGCGATAAGGCGGGAGTAGAGCTGTACGCAATGGGTTGGACACAGCATACTGTCGGTGTCCAGAACATCCGGACTATGTGCATCATCCAGTTACTGCTGGGCAATATGGGAATCGCGGGCGGCGGCGTGGCGGCCATGCGCGGCGAATCCAACGTGCAGGGTTCCACCGACCACGGCCTTTTATTCCATATCTGGCCGGGCTATCTCGGCACGCCCACGGCATCGCTCAAAACCTTCAAGGATTTTAATGAAAAGCGGACGCCGAAGACGAAAGAAAAGGACAGCCTCAACTGGTGGAAAAATACTCCCAAATATACGGCGAGCTTTTTGCGATCCATGTACGGCACAAATGTCACACTGGAAGAAGCTTATCAATTGATGCCCAAGCTCGATGACGGCGGCAACTATTCCTGGCTGACTATTTTTGATGAAATGTATAAAGGAAAATTCACCGGCTTTTTCGCCTGGGGCATGAACCCGGCCTGCAGCGGCGCGCACTCCAATAAAGTCCGTCAGGCCCTCGCCAAGCTCGACTGGATGGTCAATGTCAACCTGTTCGATAATGAAACCGGTTCTTTCTGGCGCGGTCCGGGAATGGATCCGGCGAAAATCAAAACGGAAGTGTTCCTTCTGCCCTGCGCCTCCTCCATCGAAAAGGAAGGCAGTATTGCCAACAGCGGCCGCCTGATGCAGTGGCGTTATAAAGCCGTTAAGCCGGTCGGCGATTCCAAACCCGACGGCGATATTATGAGCGAAATTTATCTGAGGGTTCGCGAACTGTATCTCAAAGCGGGAGGCCCTCTCAAAGAAGCCCTGACGAAACTTACCTGGCCTTACGGCAAGAAAGTTGGTCATGAATTCCATTATGACCCGCGGACGGTTGCCCGAGAGATTAACGGGTTCTTCCTCGAAAATAAGAGACTGGAGAATCCGACGAAGAAGGGCGAGTTCAAGGAGTTTAAGAAAGGCGATCTTGTCCCGACATTTGCCTGGTTGCAGGCCGATGGCTCCACTTCATCAGGCTGCTGGATTTACTGCGGTTCGGTAAACGAGAAAGCTAATCTCGCCATGCGCCGCGGTACGAAAGATGTCACAGGGCTTGGCCTTTATCCGGAGTGGGCATGGAGTTGGCCGGTCAACCGCAGAATTATTTACAACGGTGCTTCCGTTGATCCCACAGGCAAACCATGGAATCCCCAAAAGGCGGTTATCAAATGGGATGGCGAGAAGTGGACGGGCGATGTTCCCGATGGTGCGGGAAATCCCGGTTCCGGCAGACCGCCGTTTATTATGAAGCCGGACGGAGTCGCCAGCATTTATGGCCCGGGTCTGGCTGACGGTCCTTTCCCCGAACACTACGAACCGGTGGAGTGCCCGGTGGAGAAGAACCTGCTGTCACCGCAGAAAAATAATCCGGCCATCAAGCGTTTTGACGCCAGGGGTGTCGGTTCGGATTTGGATGTTTATTCCGGAGTAGAAAGCTGTGATCCGCGTTTCCCCTTTATCGGGACAACGTATCGGGTCAGCGAACACTGGCAGACAGGTGTTCTCACCCGCTGGTGTCCCTGGCTGGCGGAAATGCAGCCCGGCATGTTCGTGGAGCTGAGCGTGGAGCTGGCCAAGGAAAGAGGAATTGCCAACGGCGATAAATGCATTGTCAAATCCGCCCGTGGTGAAGTGGAGGCAACGGCGATTGTCACGCCCCGCTTCAAACCATTCAGTATTGACGGGAATACGATTCACGAATTAGGCATTCCCTGGCATTACGGCTGGATTACCACAGCCGACAGGAAATATGAAAATAATGATAAAAAACCGGAGGTCAATACCTTCGGTGACGCGGCCAATCTCCTGACGTCCACAATCGGTGATGCCAATACCATGATACCGGAGAGCAAAGCCTTCATGGTTAATGTTACAAAGAAGGGAGGAAAGTAAAATGGCCGAAAAAATCAAATTATACGATGATGCCAAATGTACGGCCTGCCGCGGCTGCCAGCTGGCCTGCAAACAATGGAATGGCTTGAAAGCCGGCCAGACCAGAAATACAGGCAATTACCAGAACCCGCCTTCTTTGCAGCCGAATACTTACATGTTTATTCACTTTCAGGATTATGTGGATGAGGGAGGCAATGTTAAATGGTTGTTTCGTAAGGAAGCCTGCATGCATTGCACCGACGCTGCTTGTGTGACGGTTTGCCCCAGCGGCGCACTTTATTATAATAAGGAATTTAAAACTGTGGGACTGAACAGGGAAAAATGTATCGGTTGCAAGGAGTGCATGATGGCCTGCCCCTTTGCCGTGCCCTGTTATGACGCGGCAACGGAAAAAATTTACAAATGCGATATGTGCGAAAGCCGCATCAGCAACGGCCTTGATCCGGCTTGTGTTAAAGCCTGTCCGACCGGCGCTCTCAAGTGGGGCGATAAAGATGCCATGCTGAAGACAGCGGCAGACCGGGTGAAAGAACTGGGCGGAAACGCCGCCATTTACGGTGACAAATTTGTCGGTGGAACGCATATGATGTATGTTCTGAAGGAAAAAGCCGATGTCTACGAAGGAATAAAGAAAGACCCCCGGGTGCCTTTCTCCGTCACTCTCTGGAAAAGCTGGCTGAAACCGCTCAGCCTGCTGGCGGCCGGAGGCGTCATTGCCGGTTCCTTCCTCCATTATGTAATCCATGGTCCGAAGCGTCCGGATCCGGAGGACAACAATATTCCCAATGAAAAAGCGGAAGGGGGGAAATAACATGAGAAGAGGATTGATTAAAGCGACTTCCGCTTATGAAAGATTCGTGCACTGGCTGTTGGCGATATCCTGCCTGCTTTTATGCCTTACCGGATTGGGGATGATGTTCCATTCACTGAATTTCATCAGCGTTATCATGGGCGGCATGAAGGCGATGAAAAACATCCATAACATACTGGGTTTGGTTTTCGGAGTATCACTTGTTTTGGCGATTGTCATGTGGTGGCGCGAAGCGGGGATATTTGTTTTGCCGGAAGACTGGGAGTGGGTAAAAACAGCCGGTGGCTACTTATGGCATGTGGATAAAGTACCGGAAGTGGGCAAATACAATCCCGGGCAGAAGATGTTTTTTTTGACGGTAGCGCTGTTCGGAGCAGTCATGTTTTTTACGGGGATAATAATGTGGTTTCCCCTGAGTTTTCCGGTGGAACTGGTGCGCTGGATGTATCCGTTGCATGCTTTGGGATTTGTGATTATTTTTGCTTTCTTCTTTGTGCATTTATATTTGGGGACGATCGGTTCTCCCGGTTCACTGCCGGCGATGCTGAGCGGCTGGGTGGAAAGAGCCTGGCTGGTCAAGCAGCATCCCAAATGGCTCAAGGAAATGGAGCATGAAGGCAAACTGGAAGTTTACGGGGAAGAAAA
>JAKLDS010000009.1 GCA_022703375.1 Deltaproteobacteria bacterium
TACGACGATACTTTTTTCTTGCCTGAGTTAACGAACTGCATCATAGGCTCACCGTTTTCTTTTCTCAAAAAGGTTGTTCGATACTAACCAGACAAAACGGATATTTGTCAACATCGTTTTTACTTATATTCGGGATTGGTCTTTATTACCACGAAATGCCGGCGGCAAAAATACAAGTGCGTTGAATTTATACATATTTTTCTTTTCATTTGTTTTTAAAGAGAGTATAAAAACAACAAAATATCGCGAAAAGCCCATCGGGTATATTAATTGTTATGAGATAAATAATGATGATCACAAGAATTAAAATCTGCTTCTTATTTTTAATCATATATTTCTCGCTGCCTTATGCATTCGCTGAAGATAATAATGTCTTTCCGCAAAACAACGGCACTTGCGTTAACGATTTTGCGAAACTCATCAATCCAGAAGATACAGAGAAAATAAAATCTATGTGTGATGAAATCAGAAAAGATGAATTAGCCGTGATTGTGGTTGCAACTATTGATTCAATACCAAAAGTCAAAAAAGAATATGAGAGCGCACTCGCTTACGGTACTGATTTATTTAATTACTGGAAAATTGGGAGAAAGGGTGTTGATGATGGCATTTTGATTCTAGTCACCAAGAATGATAGAAAAACCGCAATATGTACTGGTTATCTTACAGAGCATTTCTTGCCAGATTGGCAAGCTGGAAGGATATTAGATAAATACATGATACCTAATTTTAAAAAAGGAGATTATGGCAAAGGTATCATTGCTGGCATTATCGAGGCAAGAAAGATCATGGAGAAAAACAGAAAATTCATGTATCCGGAAAAATATGGGAATAATTAAGTTGCGAGATTTTTTAGTTCATATATAAATCTCATAACAATCAATACAGCCGATCGCAGCCCTCTGGGCTGCTCCGGCTTAGCTTTTCGTTATGAATGATAAGATCAAAATAATAATTGCTATAGGCCTTATTATAGTCGGTATTATCGGACTTTGTATTCATATTAATGAATATAGAAAAGACCATCATGAGGCATTGAAAAATGAATTTCTTAATTTTATTTTTGACTTTCCATTTGCGGGGTTCATTTTTCCATTGGGATTGATAGTTATAGGAATTGGTTGGTTATATTATTTACTGTGTAATATGTAATATATTGAATAGTAAATTCATAACCTGTCGCTAAAACCGATCGCGGCGCCAGGCGCCGCTCCGTTAGAGGTACAAGGATAGTCGTGTAATGAAAGATACTGAAAAACTGTCATTTCTAGCGATGATTGAGAACCGTCATGAAATGATAATGGATTTCTTGGCGACCTACTCAGAGATAACTGTTGTATTTGACTCAATAATATTGACCGTTCATTTAATAGCTTATGAGGCAACGATGGAGCACGGTTCAAAGAATTTGACTAAAACCCACATGGGTCTTATGTGGCAAACTGCTGTGAATTACTATAAGCAAGCTCTAGAGCATATACTGGCAAGAGAATTGGATGCTGGTTTTGCTCTTCTCAGAATGGCCACTGAATTAGCGAGAGATGCATATGCAATAGGGAAAGACGAGAGCCGTCTTGATCTGTGGATGCACAGAGAAGAACGCGCTGAAGAATACAGAAGGGCTTTTAAGTTTGATAAAAGCAACCCAGCCGGAGAAATTGCTTTTCGTATTTACAAAATCACTTCACGCTATGGAGTTCATGGCCATATGACATCTCTCCTACACGCCAAGAAAGGTCAAAAGACAGAAGATGCAAAGGGAGTGCTCCTAAGTACAGATGAAAAAATAATATTTACGGGTTTACAGATATGGCTTCGCGCTTTCTTTCCAATTCATGCACTTTTTTGTGATTCGTTTCAATTAAACAAGGCGCCAGTAAGCTCGTACAAGTCATTTATGGAATTGGTTACCTCCTTAGGTCCAATAATTGATGGCGTCGATAAGCATGTCGGTACGAAGCCAAAGGTGCTACATTAATACGTTCTAACGATGTCGCCAAAGCCGATCGCCACTACGCGACTCCGGTTTAGCTTTTCGTTAGCATTAAAATACAACAAAGAATATGTGTTGCCATAATGCACACATTGTGCTAATATATTTAGTATATGAAAAGTATTAATTGGAACACAGAGAAAAGTATTTTACTTAAGAAGTATAGGGGCATCTGTTTTGAAGATGTGGTTTTTTATATCGAAAGAGGTGACATCTTAGATGACTATTTACATCCCAACCAACGTGATTACCCTGGACAACGGATCATGGTTATTAGCATTGCAAATTACGCTTATCTTGTACCCTATATTGAGAATGATGAAGAGTTATTTCTAAAGAACATCATCCCGAGCAGGAAAGCAACACAGAAATATTTTGGAGAAAAAACATGAAAACTAAACTAACAAATGAAGAAAAAGAAATTCTTGATAGCTTCGAGAAAGGTGAGTGGGTTCCCGTCAAAAACCTGCCAAAAAGGAAGAAGGAATTGATGGCCTATGCCCGTAATACGTTGCGAAAAGACAAGAGGTTGAATATACGGATATCCGAAAGAGATCTTCTTGAACTTCAAAAAAAAGCGGTTATTGAAGGCTTACCCTACCAGACTTATGTTACCAGCATTATCCACAAATTCATTAATGGCGTTTTGGTCGAAGCGAGAAAATAAAAAAAATGCCAACCAGTCAATACAGCCGCTCGCTTACGCTCCGGGTGATTTTTTCTTTGGGCATACAATAAATTTCCGACACCTTTCTTATTCAGAGGATGGACAGTTGTTCGCGGCAGAAAGCAGGAGAGTAATAGAAGTGAAAGGGGCGTCCTGATGGTATCAAACGATAATAACTTTTTAGGGGTGAGCCGTCGGGGATTTTTGGCTATCTCCACCGGTATTATTGCTGCCCTGTCGCTCGGCGGTACTTCACCTTTCGGGGTCAGCCAGGCAGCGGAGATTAGGTTTCCCGAAGGAAGATGTGGAGGCAACAAAAATATGGGGAAGAGAGTGTTGGTCACCTACGCCAGCAAATACGGCGCCACCGGGGGAGTTGCCGATGCTATTGGAAAGGAATTATGCGGCAAGGGTATGGCAGCGGACGTGGTCTTGGTAAAAAATGCCGGCAACATCAGTTCCTATCAGGGAGTCGTCATTGGCAGCGCTATCTATATGGGCAAGTGGTTGTCTGAAGCATTAGATTTTGTGAAAAAAAACCAAGACATCCTGCGTCAGTTGCCTGTCGCCTATTTTCTTGTCTGTATGACCCTGGCCCGTCCCTCGGAAAAGAACATGACCGAAGTGTTGTCGTATATGGATCCTGTACTTAAGTCCGTACCTGAGATAAAACCTGTTGGCATCGGGACCTTTGCCGGGGCGCTGGATTACAACAACCTTTCCTGGCTGAACAAAAAGATTCTGAAGTCCAAAGGATCTCCGGAAGGAGATTTCCGTGACTGGAACGCCATTCGCACCTGGGCGCGGGAGCAGGTGTATGAAAAATTCGCCCATTATGAATTCAAAAAATGAGATAATGGCGGGCGCTATTAACAGGAGATATTAACGGAGATATTTATGCTGTCACTTAATCCGAAACATGTGGAAGCTGTAATAAACATTATAAATCAAGGGCCCTATTTTAAGCATTTATCCATGCCTGTTAAGGAAATCGGGATAGGCTATTCGGTAGTTGAGCTGAACATTGGGAATGAGCACTTAAACCCGTTTGGCGGTCTGCATGGCGGCGTCTATGCTTCAATAATTGATACTGCTGCCTATTGGGCGGTATATTGTGAGCTTGACGAAGGCGTTGGTTTAACAACCATTGATCTGAAAGTTGATTATCTGGCATCGGTTAATTCCGGTAAAATTATTGTCAAAGGGCGCAGCATTAAGATTGGAAAAACAATATGTCTGGCCGAAGCTGTCGCCATTGCTCAAAACGATAAATGGCTGGCTCATGGAATTTCCAAAATGATGGTTACCAAGGGCATTCAGACTATAAAAAACGCCATCGAATTTGCCGGCGGGACGCATCTTCCTCCAAAATTTATTGATACGCCCAAAATGAAAGCGGGAGGCCGGCGATATCTTAGAAGCTGACATATCATACTGCCGTCGGAATTGCCGGCACGGTTTTAATTATTTTGCGGAATCGCCAATTAAAAAAGATTTCCTGACAATCAGCGAATCACCGGCGCAAACACCGGCCAGTTTATCGTTGACATGCCGGGGAGCTTTTCCTATACTCCGGGGAAACACAATTATGAATAGGAACCCCGCTGCAAATACAGGAAGGCGAACTCAGGGCGCTGCATATCATCCTTGCCGATGCGGCAGCAGCGTTTTTCGAATCAACAAACGAGTGCAGGCAAATGACCGGTAAATCCAATCTCCTTGATTATTTGAAAAATCATCTCGTTGTGGGTGACGGGGCCATGGCAACATGGTTGTACCAGAAAGGTGTTCCCATCGGACTGTGTTGCGAGGAATTGAATCTTTCCCGGCCCGATCTTATCTTGAACACCCATCGCGAATATTACGAGGCGGGAGCCCGCCTGCTGGAAACCAATACTTTCGGGGCCAACCGCGACGCGCTTTCCCGCCATGGCCTGGCAGACAGCGTTTATCGCATCAACTGGAAAGCGGCGGGCATCGCCAGGGAAGCGGCGAAACCGGATGCCTGGGTTATGGGCAGCATGACCGCCATCAGCTCCGGCCGGGTTCGTCATGAAATTCTTCCCGGACACCGGGAGATGTTTATTGAGCAGGCCGAAGCTCTGCTCGCCGGCGGCGTTGATGGCCTGATTATGGAAACATTCCTCGATCTGGCGGAATTGCTGCTGGCCTTAAAGACAGTGCGGGCTTTGACTAAATTGCCGATTATTGCTCAACTGGCCTGCATGGAGGTGGGAAAGACCCGCGACGGCTTTACGATTACCGAATCTTTCCGCCGTCTCGGTGATGCCGGAGCCGATATCGTCGGACTCAACTGCCGCCTCGGACCCGGCGAAATTCTGCGCACGATGAGAGAAACCATTGTTCCCGACGGCCTGCTCCTTTCCGTCTTTCCCAATGCCGGCCGCCTCGGACTTATGGAAGGTGAATTCGGCTATACATCGTCGCCCGCTTACTTCGCCGAACGCGCGCTGAATTTCCGCGAACAGGGCGTGCGGATTATTGGCGGTTGCTGCGGCACCACGCCGGAACATATCCGCGCCGTAGTTGAAGCGCTGCATGGCCTGTCTCCGCTCGCCCGCTGCAATCCGGAGCAGCTGCCGGAAGCCGGGCCGGAGTTGCGCGCCGTTGTTTCGGGTGGCGCAAAAACCGAAACCATTCTGGATATGGTGAAAAAGCGCCCGACGGTGCTTGTCGAATTCGACCCTCCCAAAGATTTGGATATCGAGCAATACATGATCGGCGCGGCGTCCCTGCAGGATGCGGGAGCGGATGCCATCACCATGGCCGACAATTCGCTGGCGCAGACAAGGATGAGCAATCTCGCCCTGGGAGCTGTCGTCAAGATGCGCCTGGGCATTGATCCGCTTGTCCATATCGCCTGCCGGGATCGTAATCTTATCGGCCAGCAATCGCATCTCATGGGACTACATGCTCTGGGCATTCATCAGATTCTTGTCGTCACGGGAGACCCGGCGCGCTTCGGCGACCTGCCCGGCGCCAGTTCCGTCTTTGACGTTTCTTCGTTCGATTTGATTCGCATGGTTAAGCAACTCAACAGCGGCATCTCCTTTTCCGGCCAGCCCCTGCGGGAGCACGGCCGTTTCGTCGTCGGGGCGGCTTTCAACCCCCACGTCAACAATCTGGCGAGCGCTTTCAACCGCCTGGAAAAAAAGATTGAAGCCGGAGCGGATTTTATTTTGACCCAGCCGGTTTATGACCGGGCAATGATTGAAATGATTGCGGACCGGACACAGCGCCTTGCCATCCCCATCTTCATCGGCATTATGCCCATCACCAGCGCCCGCAACGCCGAATTCCTCCACAACGAAGTGCCGGGCATCCGGCTCACGGCAGAAGCCCTGCAACGGATGAGCAAATACCCGACCGCCGGACCCGCTGCCCGCCAGGAAGGCCTGGATATGGCAAGAGAGCTGGTGGATGCGGCAAGAGAGAGCTTCCGGGGGCTTTATCTGATGACTCCGTTTGCTTATTACGATATGACAGCGGCGTTGACGCGGTACGTCAAGAGCTTAACTTGAAGGCAGAAGCAGTCAAATTCACGATTTATTTACTTATCACGGCAACCGGCAGCAATTATTGAGTTGACACATAAAACCGGCTGTCTTATAATTTTAACGAAACAAAAATTTCTTCATTAAGTGTATTATCAACGGCGGGTAAAACGACGGCTCAATTGACTGATTTTATGAACAGCAGAGCAGACCGAGTGACTGCCGACCGGACATTCCAGCCGGAGCAGCCACCGTCAGGAGGTAAATCCTATGTTTCGCCAGATTCTGGTTCCGACAGATTTTTCCAAAAAGCACGTTACCCCTCTGGAAATCGCAACTAACCTTGCGGAAAAACACAACAGCACCATTCATCTTCTCCATGTCATTGAAATAATCCCCGATACTGATTTCAAGGAGTTTGAGGATTTCTACAACGAGTTGAAAAAAAGAGCGCAAAAACAGATGAACTCCCTCCTGTCCAAATACAAGAGTAAATCGCTTCAAATCGCCACTCACACAAGTTACGGCAACCGGGTTCAGGAAATCCTGAAATTCATGAAGCAGCATGAAATTGATTTAATCATCATGAATTCTCACAAGGTGGAATTGAAAAACCCCGTCCACGGCTGGGGCACTATCAGTTACAAGATTGCTCTTTTGTCGGAAAGCCCTGTCATGCTGGTAAAATAGAGAGAGCTGACCAAATAATACTTTAAGTTGATTTTTCCCCTGCTCCCTTCCCGGAAGGGAAAGTTCTTATCAATCCGAAAATTTCCTGCATCATGTATTTTATCCGGCGCAGATATTCCTTATCAAAAGAAAGCGCCTGTGCTACAAGATGCGCCATGACAATCTGGCAAAAGAAAAACAAGATTCTGATAACCTGCCCGAAGGGCGTTTCACCCTATCTGAAAGCAGAAATCGCAGCTTTGGGATTTCCCGTCACGGCGGAAACAGCAACGGCGATTCAGACACAGGGAACCCTTGCCGATACGATGGTTTTGAATCTTCATCTGCGCACCGCCCAGCGCGTCCTCTATCATCTGGAAACACGGCAGGCCGGCACTCCGGGCGAACTGTACGGCAGGATTAATTCTCTGCCATGGGAAGATATTATTCATGATTCCGGAAGAGCCGGCTACGTTTGCGTCACATCCACGGTAGATAGTTCTTTGATTAACGATACCCGCTTTGTCAATATGAAGGTGAAGGACGCGATAGTGGATAGAATACGGGATAAAATGGGACAACGCCCGGATTCCGGACCGGAAAAAGACAAGAGCGTCGTTCATGTCTACTGGAAGAATGACAGCGTTGAAGTCTACCTGGATACATCGGGAGAACGTCTGGCGCGCCGCGGCTATCGCAAAATTCCCCTGCAAGCTCCAATGCAGGAGACGCTCGCCGCCGCTGTTATTCTGGCAACGGGCTGGAATGGCGAAGGCGCGTTTGTCAATCCGATGTGCGGCAGCGGCACGCTGGCGATCGAGGCTGCCTTACTTGCCCTCAACCGCGCGCCCGGATTATTAAGAAGCAACTACGGTTTCATGTATATCAAGGGATTTCCTGATGAGCTCTGGCAGGAGATGCGCAAAAAAACACGCGCTACGGCCGACAAAAAGAAACCCCTGAAAATTATTGCCACGGATATCAACCGAACTGCCGTGCTGGCCGCCCGGCAAAACGCTCAGACTGCCGGTGTGGATCATTTGATTGAGTTCAATGTCTGCTCTTATGAAAGAACTGCGCTGCCGGCCGGCGGCGGGGTTGTTGTTCTTAACCCACCGTATGGAGAAAGAATGGGCGACATCAGAAAACTGGAGAGCCTTTATTCCGGCATCGGCGATTATTTCAAAAAAAGCGGCGGCGGTTACCGCGGCTGCATTTTTACCGGCAATCTGGATTTGGCGAAAAAAGTAGGGTTGCGCTCCCAGCGACGGATTATCTTTTATAACAGCGAAATCGAATGCCGCTTACTTACGTATGAACTCTATGCAGGCAGCAGGAAGACAACGACCTTACAGACTGTTACCTGCCTGTAACAAGCTGCATCTTTAACATGAGCAGGCCATTCCATATTTCCTCATCACCCACAAATTTTTTAATATCCGTCGCTGAATAAATAATGATGGCTGTCGGCGTGGCGTTTACCTTGTATTGTTTTATTATCTTGCTCAACTGCCGGAAAACAGGTTTCTGGTCAAATGCTTTCCCTGTGATTTTCTGTTCAGTTAAATAATTGTTTAAGGCTTCTTCTGTCTGGATGCGTTTACCCTGCGCCGCCTCAAAAAGCGTTTTACGGACATGAAGAATATTGGCAAAATCCGCGTTGGCATTGGCCGCGTAAAGATAATGCTTGGCATACATCGGCGTCGCCCTGTTAAAGGGAACATCAACAAACCTAATTTTGACCTTCCCTGTGGCCAGCAATTCTTTAAGCAGCGATTCCGCCTTCAGATCAATTCTCCGGCAGGGCGGGCAGAAATAATCAGAGAATAAAATAACTTCATATGGCCCCTTGCCGCAAGAAGGAATTGTCGAATTTTCCGTCGCATAGGCAGGTGTTACAGCTCCGGAAAAAGTAAAAAAGATAAAAAGGTATGCCAGGAGCGAAAAAACAAGCAATGGCAGCTTTTCCAATTTCAGCATCGTCAGATCAACCTCCCCGAGAAAATATAGCCACATCCGGCGGCGCTTCTCCCGCCACGCGGACGGCACTTCGTAATTAACAAGAAACGCCGCAATCACCAGCACGGCAAAAGCCAGGCAAAAAGGACAAAAAACATCATGCTGCACCTGAAAGGCAACCAGATAAACTTCCACACCCAAACCGCCCGCGAGAATGATGCGGACAAACGGCGTCTGCCGGAAGGCGGCAAAAATAATCAGAGCCGTCATGTAAATGATGCCGATATATTTTAAATCAATTCCCCAGATATCGCCTTTAAGATAACTGCACGCCGTATCGCAATAGTCATAGTAGGCCATCAGGCCGATACCGGCCAGAGACAGAATAATGGTCAACGGATTGCGATATTTTTTTATGAACGCCGCCCTATCCATAATGTAACTTGAATTATTTTACTAATCAGCAAAGATTGTCAAGAAAAAAACTGACCGCATTGAACTATCTTAGGAATTTTGCCGGGTTGGTTTGTATTCAGATTTTTACCCAGCGGGCGGCGGTAAGCGATGTCATATTCGATATTGTTCCCAGTATCTGGCGCTGTTCCGGCAGCAGGTTCCGATAATTATCTCTAATGCCGATGACTCCTATTGTTTCCTCCTGAAATTTTATGGGAAAAAAGAAATAGGATATGCTGGTAAGCGTTTCCGTTCCGGCGCCGGCGATTTTCCCCTGTGTCAATGTCAGTCTGGCAACGGCCAAATCGTTGGCGCTGATTTCCACATCCCCGTCGCTCTTTGCCCAGAGCTGCATATTTCCGTCTTTTTCCTTAAAAAAAACAAATGAGGGAGCAGCGATGACCCGTTGCAGATATTTGATTATCAGGTTACTGATATCGCCGAGAATCGTTGTCCGGAGAAAGGTCAGTGTGCTCATTGTTTCTTTGGAAAAAAAGGCCAGTCCTTCCACCAGTTGCTCGAGAGGCGGCAGAGTGAGAATTTCCTTGCTCATCTCTTCCACCAGAGTTCCTCGCTGCAGACGGAATTGTAAAGCAAGATTTTGCTTTTTCACCACTTTTACCAGTTGGCCGACAATGATTGCCGTAAAGAGAAAAACCAGTATATTGATGATTTCTCTGGGGTCATGCATGGTTAAGCTGTAGCGCGGTTCGGTGAAGAGAAAATCAAAGACAAGCAGACTCAAAAAGGAGGCAAATACCGAAGGCCAGATTCCGAACAATAAGGCGGAGCTGATAATGGCAATCAAATACAGGTAAACAAGAGAAGAAGGCTCAATAAAGAGTTCCAATCCGGCATTAACAATTGTAACCAGAGAAACTATCGCCACGGTCAGCAGATAATCAAGCGGCTGCAAAGACATCTTGCGCCTTGGCAGGTCTGTTTTGTTTTCTCTTTTTTCTTCAACGGGAGGAATGAGGTGCAGCTCAAATTCACTGCGGGCATAAAGCAGACGGGAAACTGGTGATCCCTTGAAGTATTCCGTGAGCAAGGAGCGAAGCGGCTTGCCGATAACAATCCTGGTCACATTTTGCTCACGGGCATAACGCAATATTTCCTCTGCGATATTCCGGCCATAGAGCGTAACGATTTTCGCCCCCAGCTCTTCTGCCAGATTCAGGGCATCGGTCAGAAATAGTTTTTCTTTGCCTGACGGCTCTGTTACCCCGGCCGGTAAAACATAAACGGCGTACCATTCGGCGTGTGTGTTTTTGGCAATTGTATAAGCTTTGCGTATTAACTGTTTGGCGTAAGGGCTTGCGCCGACGCAGACAATCAGCTTTTCCGCCGCCGGCCAGGGTCCGGCTATCGCTTTGGCTTTCATGTAATTGAGAAGCTCGCTGTCCATCTTGCGTGCGACAAAAGTCAGCATCAGCTCCCGCAAAGCAAAGAGATTGCCGCGCTGGAAGAAATTAGCGACGGCATGACGCGCCCGTTCGGGAATATAAACCTTGCCTTCTTTAAGCCGCTGATTGAGCTCTTCCCAGGGAATGTCTATCGCCTGCACTTCATCCGCCAGCTCAAAAAAAGTATCCGGCACCGTCTCCTGCATCCGAACGCCCGTTATTCTGGCTACGGAATCGTTCATGCTTTCGAAATGCTGAATATTAACAGTTGTATGGACATCGATGCCGTTTTCCAGCAATTCTTCGATATCCTGATAGCGTTTCGGATGGCTGCTTCCTGTGACATTGGTATGCGCCAGTTCATCGACCAGAACAGCTGCCGGCCTTCTGGCAATTATTCCGGCGATATCCATTTCTCCCAGAACAATTCCCTTGTAATCGATAGCCCGGCGGGGAAACAATTCCAAACCGACAAGAAGAGCTTCCGTTTCCGTACGTCCGTGCGTCTCCACAAAACCGACAATGACATCAATGCCTCTTTTCTTTAACACATGCGCGTCATTGAGCATGGCATAGGTTTTTCCGACACCAGGCGCGTAGCCGAGGAATATTTTCAGCCTGCCTTTTTTGCTGTCCTGCCGCTGTACTTCCCTGAGCAGGGCATCGGGATCGGGTCTTTGTGTTTCATTTTCCATTACTTCACCTATATCGCTTTACCCGCTATTTTTTCCATCCGTCCAAAGCGAGATTCAAAATCAGAATATTCACTCTTTCTTTTCCCCATATCCAGAGAAAAGGTTCTTCGGTATTGTCTTTAATTAGTTTCTCCACCTCTGAACGCTCGATACTTCTCTCCCGGGCTACTCTTTCCGCCTGCATATAGGCTGCGGCCGGACTGATATGCGGATCAAGCCCGCTGGCTGAAGCCAAAACAAGTTCCGCGGGAATGGCCGCACCGGCAGTCAAATCATTTTCCATACGGATGCTTTGCACCTGGCCACTGGCTTGCGCAATTAATTTAGCATTAGACGGTGCAAGGTTGCTTCCCCCGGAATTGCCGGCATCGTATACCGGATCGGTCGCCGACGGCCTGCCATGAAAGTAGCGGGGGCTGGTAAATTGCTGACCGATTAAATACGAGCCGACGGCCTGCCCGCCGCTTTTAATAATGCTGCCTTTTGCTTTCTCCGGAAAGAATATATTCGCCGTTAAAGTGATGATGAGCGGATAAATCAGGCCGCAGATGAGCGATAGTCCGCAAAACATCAGCAAAGATCGCTTCCACTGGAACATACTATCTCCTTTATATTATTTTAAGCGCATTAACGATAACATCAATCAATTTTATGCCGATAAACGGCAGAACCAATCCGCCCAGACCATAAACCAGCAGATTGCGCCGCAGCAGCTTCGCGGCGCTGGCCGGTTTGTAATGTACACCACGCAACGCCAGAGGGATCAACAGCGGAATAATCAGTGCATTGAATACAACAGCCGACATAATCGCGCTTGCCGCGCTGCCCAGACTCATAATGTCGAGCACTCTCAGTTCCGGGTACTGAGCGATAAAAATCGCCGGAACGATGGCAAAGTATTTGGCGACATCGTTGGCAACGCTGAAGGTGGTCAGCGCGCCGCGGGTGATGAGAATCTGCTTGCCGATTTCCACAATATCGAGAAGCTTGGTGGGATTGGAATCAAGATCGACGATATTGGCCGCCTCTCTTGCGGCCTGCGTGCCGGCATTCATTGCTACGGCCACATCCGCCTGGGCCAGCGCCGGCGCATCATTGGTGCCGTCGCCGATCATGGCCACCAGGTGCCCCATTCCCTGATAACGGCGAATTAAATCGAGCTTGGTTGCCGGCTTTGCCTCCGCGACGAAATCATCGACACCTGCTTCGGCGGCAATGGTCGCGGCGGTCAGCGGATTGTCGCCGGTTATCATTACGGACTTGATACCCATCTGACGCAGTTTCGCGATGCGTCCGCTGATTCCTTCCTTGAGAACATCCTTCAAGCGGATTGCACCGAGAATCTTTTCGTTTTGGGCGACTAAAAGCGGTGTCGATCCTTCGGTCGATATATCGTTGGTAATTTTCAATACAGGATCGGTAATCGGTGTACCTTGCGCGGCAACAAACTCCCTGATAGCTTCCAGAGATCCTTTCCTTATTTTTCTACCGCTCCAGTCAATGCCACTCATGCGCGCCTCTGCGGAAAAAGGGATAAATGTCGATCCCTGAGGAGCACGGATTTCTCTGCCGTGCACTCCCAGCCTTTCCTTGGCCAGAATAACGATACTTCTCCCCTCCGGCGTATCGTCCGCCAGAGACGATAAAAGAGCGGCGTTGATAAGTTCCTTTTCATCTTCCCGATTGACCGGAATGAATTCCGTAGCCATTCTATTGCCCAGGGTAATTGTCCCCGTTTTATCCATGAGCACCACATCGACATCGCCGGATGCTTCAACGGCGCGGCCGCTCATGGCGATAAAATTATACTGCAGCAGCCTGTCCATGCCGGCGATTCCGATTGCCGGCAGCAGGCCGCCGATGGTTGTCGGCATCAGGCAAACTAAAAGGGCAATGAGCACGGATAAATTGACATCCACCTTCATATATCCGGCGAAATATTTGAAAGTCACAACAACAACGATAAACACAATAGTCAGGGCGATAAGCAGGATATGGAGAGCTTTCTCATTGGGTGTTTTCTGTCTTTTCGCTCCTTCAACCATATTGATCATCTGGTCGAGAAAGCTTTCTCCGGGATTGGCGGTAATGCGCACTTTTATTTTTCCCGATAAAACTCTAGTGCCGCCGGTGACGCCGCTGCGGTCTCCTCCCGATTCCCGAATTACAGGCGCGGATTCACCGGTAATGGCGGATTCGTCAATGAGAGCCGTGCCTTCGATAACATCACCGTCTCCGGGAATAGTATCGCCGTCTTCCAGGCATATGACATCCTCTTTTTGCAATTTCAGCGCTGAAATCACTTCCTGAGTGCCGTCGGCGCGCAATCTTTTAGCCTTTGCTTCGCTGCGGTTTTTCTTGAGAGACTCCGCCTGCGCCCGGCCCTGTCCCTCGGCCAGCGCTTCCGAAAAATTGGCAAAGATAATCGTGAACCACAACCACAGCGCAATCTGCAGATCAAATATAACATTGCGCCCGCCGATAATATCGGCAATAGCGATTAAGGAAGTAATTACCGTAACCACCTCGACGATAAACATCACCGGGTTGGCAATCATAACCAGGGGATTAAGTTTTTTCACGGAATCCCGAATTGCGGGGATGACGAATTTTGCCTGCCAGATATTTATTTTTTTTGCTTTCATTTTATCGCCTCAAAATGTTTTTCCGGCCGCCATTAGCAGATGTTCCAGGATCGGCCCGAGTGTAAAGACCGGGAAAAAGGTCAGTGCTCCGACAATAATGATAACACCGACCAACATGGCAATGAAAAGAAAGCCGGTGGTGGGAAATGTGGCAATGCTCGGCGGCACTGTTTTCTTTTGCGCCAGAGCTCCGGCAATAATCAGCGCCGGGATAATCGTGGAAAACCGGCCGACGAGCATGGCCAAAGCCGTGGTCAGGTTGAAGAAAATCGTATTGGCGTTAAGTCCGGCAAAAGCCGAACCATTGTTTCCGGAAGCGGAGGCAAACGCATAAATAATCTGGGACAGACCGTGTGGTCCGGCGTTACTCAAGCTGGACAACCCGACCCTGGTGGAGATGGCAATGCCGGAAAGCAGCAAAAGAAGGATAGCCGGAGAAAGAATAATCACTATGGACATAATCATTTCTTTGAGCTCCAGCTTCTTGCCGATCAGTTCCGGGGTGCGGCCGATCATCAATCCGGCCAGAAACATGGTCAATATCGCATAACTCAGCAGGCCGATGAGGCCGACGCCGACACCACCGAAAATCACTTCGCCGATAGTCATATTGAAGAGCAGAATTAAGCCGGAAAGCGGCATCATGCTGTCATGCATGCTGTTGACCGCTCCGCAGGAAGTAACGGTCGTGGCATGGGCAAATATAACTGAACCAACCACTCCCGAACGGACTTCCTTGCCTTCCATATTTATTCCATCGGCAACTCCCGCCTTCTCCAGCAGGGGATTGCCGTTTGTTTCGACCCAGGCAAAAACACCCAGGCCGGCCAGATATAAAATCATCATAGCGGCGAATATGGCGATGCCCTGCCGTCGGTTTTTCAGCATAGCGCCCAGAGCAAAAGGCAGCGCCATTGGGATTAAAAGCAATCCCAGTATTTCCAGATAATTCGTCAGCGGTGTCGGATTCTCAAAGGGATGCGCCGAATTGGCGTTAAAAAAACCGCCGCCGTTAGTACCTATTTCTTTTATTGCCTCCTGCGAGGCTACCGGTCCCAGGGCGATTATCTGTTTTCCGCCGTCAAGGGTTTGCACCGTCTCATAGCCGCTGAAAGTCTGCACAACTCCCTGAGAAACGAGGAGCACAGACCAGATGAAAGCAAGCGGCAGCAGGACATATAAAACCGAGCGTGTTATATCCACCCAGAAATTGCCGATTGTTCCGGCATTTTTCCTGATAAATCCCCTGATCACGGCAATAGAGACGGCAATTCCCGTTGCTGCCGAAAGAAAGTTCTGGACAGTCAGACCCAGCATTTGTGTGAGGTAACTCATGGTCTGCTCGCCGCTGTAAGACTGCCAGTTGGTATTGGTAACAAAAGATACGGCCGTATTTAAAGCCGTATCCCAACGCACCGCTCCCAGCTTTTGCGGATTGAGCGGCAATATACCCTGAATAAATTGCAGGAACAACAGCGCCGCAATGCCGATAGCATTGAAAAAAAGCAATGCCACCGCATAAGACTTCCAGGACATTTCTTCCTTTTCATCCACACCCAATAAGCGGTACAGAAAACGTTCCACGGGCAAGAAAAAAGGCGTGAGATAATTTTTCCCACCGCTGAATACCGAAGCCATAAACTCACCTAAGGGAATGGCCAGAAGCGTGAGTATCAACGGCACTAATATGAGACACAGCCAGTCGCTTAAAGTCATTTAAACCTCCTTCGACCCGGTGGTCGATTAATTGCAACCATTTTTCGGCCCCGGGCAAAGCAGCAATGTTAATTGGAAGATTGATGTTTTCCGAATCGGTTTTTCTCCGATTACAGATACCGGCAATAACAAATCCGGCAAAAGAATAATCCGCATATCTTTTGCTCCTCCCTGAGCCGGCGAGGTTAGCTGACGGGCTGGGACCGGGAAGTGTCCCCTTCCTCAAGGAAGTTCGCCCCTGATGCTTGTTTCCCCCGCATCCGCCGACTAAACGGATTTAGGCTTTCTGAATTCGCCCCTTGAGCTACGCCCTTTTGGCGCTACTGTCAATGTACATTTTTGTAGCTACATTTTTGTATCATTTCCTCATTAGTAAAGGGATAGCGCGGATTTTCAGAAGGAGAAAAAGGGAAAAAGCCAGGTAAGCTTAATCAGACAATTGGAAGGCTTTACCATATCAGTTTTATCAATTATTAATTTAATTGGTAAAAAACTTCGCTTTGAATTTCAGTGCAACATTTACCAAGCCGATCATGACCGGCACCTCCACCAGCGGGCCGATGACTGCGGCAAAAGCAGCGCCGGAGTTGATGCCAAAGACGGCAATAGCCACGGCAATAGCCAGCTCAAAATTGTTGCTGGCTGCGGTGAAAGCCAGGGTGGTTGTTTTGGAATAATCAGCGCCCAGTTTTTTACCCATATAAAACGACACCAGAAACATGACCACAAAATAAATTAACAGCGGAATTGCGATGCGTATGACATCCAGAGGCAGAGAAACAATCAGATTGCCTTTGAGGCTAAACATAACGACAATTGTGAATAAAAGCGCTATCAGCGTCAGCGGACTGATTAGCGGGACAAAGCGCGCATGATACTTTTCTTTTCCTATCAGTTTAACACCGATGAGTCGGGTCGCTACCCCGGCGATGCAGGGAATACCCAGATATATAAAGACGCTTTCGGCAATTTGTTTAATGCTGACATCAACGACACTGCCCACCAATCCGAACAGCGGCGGCAGTATGGTAATAAAAAACCAGGCAAAAACACTGTAGAACAAAACTTGAAAAATGCTGTTGAAAGCAACCAACCCTGCGGCATATTCCGTATTACCGCGCGCCAGTTCGTTCCAAACGATAACCATCGCAATGCAACGCGCCAGACCAACCAGAATCACGCCGATCATGTATTCAGGATAATTATGGAGAAAGATGACTGCCAGAACGAACATGACAATCGGGCCGATCACCCAGTTTTGCAGCAATGAAATTGTCAGAAGCTTCTTGTTTTTGAATACTTTTCCCATTTCTTCGTATTTTACGCGGGCGAGCGGCGGGTACATCATCAGGATGAGTCCGACGGCGATGGGAATGGAAGTTGTACCGACTTGTAAACCGGTAATGAACTTTGCGACGGATGGCATAAAATAACCAAGCGCGACACCGACACCAATCGCCATAAAAATCCACAAAGTTAGAAACCGGTCAAGAAATGATAATTTGCCCGCTACATTTTCGGACATAAATGCCTCCTTAGCTTAACATTTTCTCTTTCTGAAAAAAGGTAGTCAGAGTTTCCTTAATCTCATCGCGCACACGGCGGAATTCCCGCAAAATGTCTTCCTCGCTTCCCGAAGCTGCAGCCGGGTCGTCAAATCCGATATGCTTTTTCTGCGCACCACCTATATACAAAGGACAGTTTTCATTTGCGCTGCCGCACAGCGTGATCACATGGTCAAACGCCTGGCCGTCGAATTCCGACAGCGTCTTTGACCGATGGCCGGTAATATCAATCCCGATCTCCTTCATCACCGAGATGGCGCGTGGATGAACAAATGTCGCCTGCGTTCCTGCAGAACAGGCTACAAAGCGGTCTACCAGAAAATGATTAATAAGCCCCTCCGCCATTTGCGACCGGCAGGAATTAGCGGCGCATAAAAATAAAACTCTTTTTTTCATTAACTTACCTGTTAAAATCTATTCAGTCATCGCGATCCAAAGAATCGAGAAATAATCCATAATCGTCATATAATTTGCTCGTGAGTAATATCGTGGCATGGCTTCGCGGATAATGAATGAGCTTTTTAATGTTATTTTTTTGAGCAAATTCAACCATGGCACTTTCCGGTGTCAGCTGGTCATATTCGGCATACATAATCTGCGCGCGGTTAGGATTTAACTTCAGCTTATATTTTATGGGATTAATAATTCCATACGCCTGTGTAAGAAAATTTTCAGAAAAACCTGCTTTTTCGAATTGAGCAATAGCTTCGCGCATGTAAACATTTTTAAAGACAACGGTCTCCCAGTTAATGATGGGTATCATTATGTTGATATGATCAAATTCTTCCGTCTGCTCGGCCAGCAGGAGCATCGTGGCGCCGATGGAGCCTCCCCATCCGCCGATTTTTGTGACGCCCCTGCCTTTTAAATAAGAAATCATGGTGCGCAATTCGCGCACCGAGTTTAATAAGACGGTGATATTTCTTTCGTGATCGGAAGTAAATAACCCTTCGCCATTATTTTTACCCGCCTCGGTTCTTTCCAGATGATAAGGCGGGACATAAAAAACGATATTGAAATCTCTAAGAAAGGCTTCCGTGAAAAAATATTTAATAAACCTGAACGCAAAATCCGACACCCCGGCGCCGGGAACCCAGAGGATGACTTTTTTATCTTTCAGTTCACCGGTTCGGTAAACATAAAAAACAGCCGTATCGAAACCATTTTTGTGTTTGATTCCCGAAGGAAATGTTATCTTTTCCCTGATCAGCTTCTCGCCCGCGGGATGTTCAATGTACCATTTTGCCAGCGGGCTGGTTGAAAAATGAACAGTTGCCGCAGGTTCAGTATCTTTCGCCAGCGATGTTGCATTGACAAAGGACTGGAGTTTTTCCGGGCTACCAGGATGGAAGTCGGCGGTGATATCTGTTGCCAGGTCTTTCAGTCCGGAAATATCCATGCGTTTCTGTACATAGCTGCAATTGCAGAGACACAATACCAAAATACAACCAAGCGGGATTGATATGTAGTGCCTGATTTTATTCATAACGAAATACCGATTTCACTTCTTATTAAATAAAGTTCAAAAAAATCAAATAAACCCCGCCCAGTATCATGGCGGCAAAAATCCAAATCGTTAAAAAACGATCCAGAAATAATAATTTTTTAGTAATGCGTTCTTTCATGCATTACTCCTTGATTCATTATTCCGGAAATCCGGAGCTCATCATCACACTCCTCTTCGCTTCGGGGATAGTTCGTCTTTCAATCTTCAGTGCAATACGTTTCTGAAGTTTGGGTCTCACTAAAATATTGTGTTGAATA
Organism: Deltaproteobacteria bacterium; assembly: GCA_022703375.1. GTDB lineage: Bacteria > Desulfobacterota > Syntrophia > Syntrophales > Smithellaceae > JAKLDS01. Next base: position 19,051 of record JAKLDS010000009.1, read on the forward strand.
AATAGCCGACTATGATTATTCCGAAGGTGACAATGCCGATGAAAATAACAATCAGCGGCAGCTTGATCACCTTGCGCAAAATAATCATCTCCGGCAGTGAAAGGCCGATGACCGACATCATGAAAGCCAGCGCCGTGCCGAGCGCCGCGCCTTTCCCCAAAAGAGCCTGGACAATGGGAATCATTCCGGCGGCATTGGAATATAAAGGCACGCCAATCAGGACGGCAATCGGCACCGACCACCAGGCATCCTTGCCCATAATTGATGCCATGAAATTTTCCGGAACATAACCATGCACGGCAGCCCCAACGGCAATACCGGCCACGATATAAATCCAGACTTTGGAAACAATATCTACAACAGCAATGTAGCCTGCTTGAATTCTGTCGGCAAAAGTCTTTTTCTCCTCATGCATCTGAAATTTGCCGGTCTTGATTTCGCAGACCCACGGCTCGACAAAACGCTCGAGTTTTAATCTGCCGATTATCCATCCCGCCGTGATGGCAATGGCCAGACCAGTTGCGACATAAAGAAGAGCTGTCTTCCAGCCAAATAAGCCAAAGAGCAAAACCACAGCTACTTCGTTAATCATGGGCGCAGCAATCAAATAGGAGAAAGTGACGCCCAGCGGTATGCCGCTTTCGACAAAACCGATAAACAGCGGAATTGCCGAGCAGGTGCAAAACGGTGTGACAATGCCCAAAAGGCTAGCCAGAATGTTGCCGATAAACAGCGGCTTTCCTTCCAGCGCCTTTCTGGTTTTTTCCGGAGAAAAGTAAGAACGGATAATCCCCACGGCAAAAACAATGACGGTCAAGAGGAGTAATACTTTCGGCGTATCATAAATAAAGAACCGCACCGCCTCCGTCAGGTGCTCGCCTTTTTCCAGGCGAAATACTTTATCCACTAAAAAATTAGCGCCATCTTCCAGAAAGATATATATGACCACCGCAATGGGAATCAGAAAAAGCGGCCAATAAACATTTTTCTTTTTGTTTGTGTCAATTTGAATTAATTCAGCCATTTAATTACCACCCAGAAGCTTTTTAATTTCTTCTTTGGCAGGTATTTTACCCGCCACCTTCACTTCGCCATCAACAACCAGAGCCGGAAGAGTCATTACGCCGTAACCCATGATTTTTTTATAATCCTGAACTTTAATGACCTCTGCCTCTATTCCCAAATCTTTTACAGCTGCGCTGGTTTGCTCTTCAAGCTTATGGCACCTGGCGCATCCTGTTCCCAAAATTTCAATCTTCATAAATATCCTTTCTACTTTTTACAGCACTTTAAAATTTCCATATGTTCTTTGGCATTGGAAGAAAGCACGTCTTCCACACAGCCGATAAACTGCATTATGCAGGGCACGCGCAGGCTGTAAAAAATGGAGTTGCCTCTTTTTTCCACCATAACCAGCCCGGCGTTTTTCAGAACACTCAAATGTTTGGAAACTGTGGAGGCATCGGAACCAATCATTGCCGTAAGATCATTGACGCATTGCTCCCCTTTGTCGAGCTCCTCAATAATAAAAAGTCTGCTGGGGTGGGCAATCGCCTTGATTACCTTTGCCCAGGCTTCATGTTTTGTATTTACCCGGTTAGCCATTTTCGTTTCCTTTCTATCCCTTATCTATTTGGCAAAATAGCCAAATAGCCAGATGTTGTCAAGAAATATTTTATGCTATTTATAATTTTTGATGGCAATGTTGAATAACGATGTTATGAACTTGAATTGTTTAATGTTATTGGAGGCGACTACGGCAGTTCCACATCTTGAGGAATTGTTGTTATTCTTTGAATTGGGCAGGTTCAGTCTTCTAGCGGAAGGAATCAAGCCCGGCAAAATCCAAAGTAGCCAGATAATCGTCAACCGTTTCGGCGCGCCGTATTTGCACAACATCCCCGTTTTCTCGCAGCAGCAGTTCCGCCGAGCGCAGTTTGCCGTTGTAGTTGAAACCCATTGCGTATCCGTGCGCTCCTGTATCATGGATGACAACTATATCCCCCGGCGTCAGCTCCGGCAGGGCGCGGTCTATGGCGAACTTGTCGTTGTTTTCGCAAAGCGATCCGGTCACATCATAAACAAAATTGCTCGGCTTGTTTTCCTTACCGACCACTGTAATGTGATGATAAGCGCCGTAAAGGGCCGGCCTCATCAAATTGGCCATGCAGGCATCCAGGCCGGCAAACTTTTTATAAGTATCCTTGATGTGCAGGACACGGGATACCAGATAACCGTAAGGGCCGGTTATGTAGCGGCCGCATTCCGTATAAATTTTAATCGGGCCAAGGCCGTTGGCGACAATGATTTCATCATATTTTGCTTTGACACCGCGGCTCATTGCCGCCAGGTCAATTCTTTTCTGATCGGGATGGTAAGGGATTCCCACTCCGCCGCTGAGATTGACAAATTCAAACCGGATATTCAGTTTTTGGGAAATTTCGGCGACAACATTAAAAAGTATCTCGGCGGTTTCCACAAAGTAATTGGCATTAAGCTCGTTGGAGGCAACCATTGTATGAATGCCGAACCGCTTGATTCCTTTTTCTTTGCAGATTTTATATCCGGCGAACAATTGCTCGCGGGTAAAGCCGTATTTTGCTTCCTCCGGATGACCGATGATAAAATTGCCTTTTTTCAGGGGCCCCGGATTGTAACGGCAGCAAATCAGCCCCGGCAGACCGGCATGCTTTTCGAGATAGGCAATATGAGTGATATCATCCAGATTAATGGTGGCATTGAGCTCTCTGGCCTTGATAAATTCGTTGGCGGGCGTATCGTTGGATGAAAACATTATTTCCTCGCCGGTTATGCCCGTTTTTTCCGCTATGATGAGTTCGGCAAGCGAACTGCAATCCACCCCGAAGCCTTCCCGATGCAGAAGCTTAATCAAGTAAGGATTGGGTGTCGCCTTGACGGCAAAAAATTCTTTGTAGCCATCATTCCACGCATAAGCATCTTTCAAGGCGCGCGCATTTTCCAGAATAGCTTTTTCATCGTAAAGATGAAAAGGAGTTGGAAAATCGTTGATTATCTTTTCAATTTTTTTCTTGCTTAAAGGCAAATGTTTTTCCGACATTGGTTTATTCCCCGTTAATAATCAGCAGAAACAATTAATAACCAGATAAATAATTGCCGCAATGAGCGCGGAAACCGGTATCGTCAACAGCCATGCCCAGATAATGTTACCGGCCACTCCCCAGCGCACGGCAGACAGTCTTTTGGTTGATCCAACACCGACAATGGCGCCGGTTATTGTATGGGTTGTGCTCACGGGAATTCCGGCAACCGTCGCTCCGATGATCGAGCAGGCAGCAGCAGTTTCAGCGGAAAAACCGCCGATGGGCTGCAGTTTGGTAATCTTGGTTCCCATTGTTTTGACAATTCGCCAGCCACCGAACATGGTTCCCAGAGAAATCATCGTATAGCAGGCAATAATCACCCATATGGGAATATGAAAGGTATCGCCCAGTAAACCTTTGCTAAACAGAGCCATGGCAATGATGCCCATTGTTTTTTGTGCGTCGTTCATACCGTGGCCCAATGAATAGACGGCGGCGGAAAGCAGCTGTAGTTTACGAAAAAGTTTGTCGGACTTAGCAATGTTGGAATGACGGCTCAAATTCATGGCCAGAACCATGAAAATAAAGCCGAGAATCATGCCGATAGCCGGGGAAACAATGATAAAAATTGTAGTTTTTGTAATACCAGACCAGACCAGAGTTTCGGTTCCCGCTTTGGATATCGCAGCACCGATAAGGCCGCCGATTAAAGCATGCGATGATGAGCTGGGCAACCCATAATACCAGGTGATAACATTCCAAATAATGGCACCGCCCAAAGCTGACAGGATTAGCATGTTATCTACAATGCCGATATGAATAATACCTTTACCGACAGTATGCGCGACTTCCGTGCCGACAAAAAAAACGGCGGCAAAATTAAAAAAGGCCGCCCAGATTACAGCATGTTTCGGGGAAAGAACACGGGTGGAAACAACGGTGGAAATAGAATTGGCGGAATCATGAAAGCCGTTAATAAAATCAAAAACAAGAGCAATGACAACTATCGCTATGACAAACGCCGTCGAATCAAGCATGCCGGCCTCGTAAAAAATACAAGAATTTCAGAATATGAACGTTCTCGTAAAATGCTCCAGAGGCAAGGCGCGCAAAACATGAGGAGTGAGGCGTACTTTTTTGTACTCCGCAACGACGAAGGTTGCAGCGCAACGCAGCATATGGGCTTTTTCCGAGAACGTTAAGCATGTTTCAAGACGATTCCTTCCAATATATTGGAAACATCTTCACACATATCAATTGATTCTTCGATGCGTTCGAATATTTCCTTCCACTTGATAAGCTCAACAGCATCTTTTTCCTTGACGAAAAGATCCGCAATAATCGTTCTTAAAGCGACATCGCCGGCGTTTTCAAGTGTATTGATTTCCACGCAGCCGTCCAGAATCATCTTGGCGTTTTTCATATCGCGCAACGCATGGACAATGCTTTTGAGCTTTATTACGGCTTGATTTAAAATTTTCGCCTGCTTGATGATTTCATCATCCGGTTTTTTGACTTTATAAAGATAAATCCGGACAGCCGTCGCTTCAATCATGTCCAGAATACTGTCCATTTTATTGACTAGGGCATAAATATCCTCGCGGTCAATCGGCGTAAGAAAAGTCTTGTGCATCTTTTCATAAGTGGTGTGGGTGATTACATCGGCTTCGTGTTCAATTACTTTGAGTTTATTTATATTTGCTTCTGAATAATCATGTTTCTCCGTCATTTCCAGAAAGAACCGGCTGCCAACTTCAATTTTATCCGCCAGCTCTTCGAAAAGATCGAAAAACTTTTCCTCTTTGGGAAATAAACCCATGAAAAACCCCCTTCATTTTACATTCTAAAAATTTACTTTTTTTCGCCCTAGAGGTCTAACGAATTATCGGAAAAAATGCAAGATTTTACCGTCTGTTTTTGTCTGATTTTTTACGATGATTAGTAATATCGGTTCTTTAGATAGACTTGGAATATATAACCTTACCGTCGCCCTGCGCGTAAAATTCCTTAAGGAAAGCTTCCTTGTGATAACCGCATTTTTCATAAAAAACATGGGTTGGCTGATACTGACTACGCGAAGAGGTTTCTATATAAATATTTCTGCCGGCAGCGGCACGGATTAAATCCTCGGTTCTCTGCAGCAGTTTTCTGCCCAATCCCTGCCCGCGCATTTTTTCGTCCACGGCAATCCAGTATAAATCATAACTGCCCGCAGTAGCCGGAATTAAACCATAACAGGTATAACCAAGAACTGTCTTTTTTTCTTCGGCGAAAAGAAACTGATAAGAGCTGGCGGCGCCGTGCTGCAATTTATCATCGGCCAGTTCGATAGCCAAATCAATTTCCTCCTGAGAAAAAAAACCACTGGAGCGCACGATTTTTCCAATTTCAGAAGCATCCGATGGCTTAATTTGCTGCCGGTATGCAATCTCCACTTTTACCTTCAACCTCACGTATTGAGTATGTAATCCGCAACCCTATGATGCCTGAGGCAGGCCTTCCCGAAACATGAAGTAAGCCGCACCCACCAGACAAAGACCCGCCCAGAGATAATCGAGTTTAAGCGGCTGCTTCATATAAAAAAAGGCAAATCCGGCAAAAACGACCATGGTAATGACTTCCTGAATTACCTTTAACTGACCGATATTGTAATGCTGAAAACCAATCCGGTTGGCCGGCACCTGCAGCACATACTCGAAAAAGGCGATACCCCAGCTGACCATAATGACTATCAGCAAAGGTTTGCTATTCATGTTTTTCAAATGGCCATACCAGGCGAAGGTCATGAATAAATTGGAAAAGAAAAGTAAAATAATCGGTTTTAACACTTTGTCAACTATATCCTCCTTTAAAAAATATCTTCTTTTTACCGGATTGTATTATAATGTGTGGGCATCCTTAACAATCCGCTCAATCGCCTCGTAATATTGCAGATTTGCTTTTTCCACGGCAAAAGCAAAACCGGCCTCCAGCGATAAACAGGGATTGGCGTTAATCTCCAGCACCCAGGGATTACCGTCCTTGTCCACGCGAAAATCAACCCGGGCATACCCGCGCAGGCCGAAAAGGTCCCAGCATTTCCGGGCAATGTTCTGTAATCGGCTGATTAGCTCATTATCTTCAGCGGCTATATCCAGGGTGCGGGTAGTGTTTTCGTATTCAAAGGTGCCCTCCACCCATTTGGCGCGATAATCCAGCAGCTTAAGCTTATCCGGGCCGAAACCCGGGAAAAGCATTTCCGCTGCCGGCAGTACCTGTACCCCCGAGGCCGATGCCAAAAGCGCAATATTGAACTCCCGGCCGTCAATGTAGGCTTCCGCAAAGCACTCTCCCCCCAGTTGCTGTTTGCGTTCCTGCATCAGACGGATAATATCTTTTTTATCAGTAACCCTGACAACGGAATTTTCATCAAGACCAACCGACGCATGCTCCCAGGAAGCTTTAATGATAAAAGTATCAGAAGGAAGCGCCCCCGTCAGAACTCCTCCGGAAGTAAACCAGGCCGGGGTCGGAATACCTTCTTTATGCATTATTTCCTTGGCCAGCGGTTTGTTCGATGTGAGAAAAATGGCCTCAGTGCCCGCTCCCGTATAAGGAATTTGCAGATGATCCAGCAGCGCCGGAGCGAAATGGATCAGTCTGCCCCGCCCCGCTACTGTTTCGACCAGATTAAAAATAACATGAGGCTGCTGGAATTTAATATCATCAATTGTTTGCGCCAAATCAAGCACAAAAGGCATCAATACCGGCTCGTAACCGATTTTTCGCAAGGCTTCCGCGATGGTAGCCGCCTGTCTTAGACAGTCCAACTCATCCTCAGAGGCGTCAGGCGGAACGTCGCTGTGCAGTATTATGATTTTTTTCATCTTCCTTTTCTCTCAGTGTTACCCGGATTTAAGCGTATTTTTTAACTGCAGCGCTTCAGCGCGGAATCAATAATCTGACTTATTAATTGTGAATAAGACATTCCCAGAAGATTGCACAGAATCGGCAGGTCGGAGCGCACGGGATGTAATCCCGCCAGTGAATTAACTTCCATAAAATGCGGCCGGCCCTGAGAATCGGAGCGTAAATCAATCCTTCCGGCATCTTTCAAATCCAAGCCGCGCCACACAGCCAGGGATATTTCCATGGCCTGCCTGGCTTCTATATCATCAACAAGAACATATTGAACAAGTTTTTCATAATGCTCCTTGTTTTCGTAAGAATAGGCATTTTTTTCCGCTTCCGGCCTTAAAATTACTTCCAGCACACCAAGGGCTCGGGCGCTGCCGCCTGTTCCCAGAATGCCGACAGTAAATTCCCGGCCGGAAAGATAAGTCTCTACCAGAACCGGCTGCCGGAAATTTTGTAAAAGATGGAGGCAGACCTCTTGCAGTTCCTGCCGGTTTTCTATTTTCGATGTTGCGGTGATGCCCTTCCCCGTTCCTTCAGCCACCGGTTTGGCGAAAAGGGGGAAAGGCAGGTTGATGGCGGCAATCTCTTCTTTATTACGGATAACCGCAAAATCGGGGGTGGGAATACCCAGATCGCGCACAACATGCTTGGTCATTCCCTTATGCAGGGTAAGAGCCTGCCCGAGCGGATCGGAAAATGTGTAAGGAATGTTGAAAGCTTCCAGCAGGGCGGGAATTTGCGCCTCCCGGCCGAAACCACTCACGCCCTCGGCAATGTTGAAGACGATATCCCACCTGTCTCCGGCTGCCAGCCGGCGCGTCAGCGCCCTGATATTGCCGATGCGACAGGCCTCATAGCCCTGCTCCCTGATTACTTTTTCAATGGCGCTAATGGTATCGGGTGAATCAAACTCCGCCGTTTCTTCCGGAGAGTATCCTTCCTTTAAATAATCATCACGCAAATCATAGGTCATACCCACTTTCAGCGCCGTTTTGTGACCGCTCAATTCAATTACCTGCCTTTACCCTTATCAGTGCACGTTTCAGTGGATGTCCTTTTTCTCCGCGTGGTTGTCGGGATAACGGAACACGTTACCTTCATAGTTGCGCAACAGCAAATCACCTTTTTCCCAGCCTATGGCATATTCCGGAAGCAGCGGTATTTTACCGCCACCGCCGGGCGCATCCACGACATAGGTCGGAACCGCATAGCCGGTGGTATGACCGCGCAAACCCTGGATTATTTCCAGACCCTTGCTGATCGGCGTGCGAAAATGCGAAGAACCGGGAATCGGATCACACTGATATAAGTAATAAGGACGTACCCGGATTTGCAGCAGCCCATGCACCAGTCTGGCCATCGTGCTGACGTTATCATTGATACCCGAGAGCAATACCGTCTGGCTTCCCAGAGGTATTCCGGCATCCGCCAGTCGAATACAGGCCGCGCTCATTTCCGGAGTCAGTTCATCCGGATGGGTGACATGGATACTAATCCACAGCGGATGATATTTTTTCAACATGGCCGTCAGAGCCGGTGTTATTCTTTGTGGTAATACAGCCGGAACCTTCGTGCCGATGCGGATTAGTTCAACATGGGGAATGCTCTTCAGTCGCGCCAGCAACCATTCCAGTTTCTCATCAGACATGGTCAGGGGATCGCCGCCGGAAAGCAGAACATCGCGGACATTCGGATTGTTTTCTATATAGGCAATGGCCTTTTCCCATTTTTCCATATTAATATAATGCTGATTGCTGCGCCCGATAATGCGCGACCGCGTACAGTAACGGCAATAAGTGGAGCAGCTGTCGGTAACTAAAAACAAAACCCTGTCCGGATAGCGGTGCACAATACCCGGAACAGGCGAATCGGCATCTTCATTCAGCGGATCTTCTTCTTCGCCGGCAGTGTGCAGGCATTCATCAACTACGGGCACAACACAGCGGCGCAGCGCCGAAGATGCATCCCGCGTATCGAGCAGGCTCGCGTAATAAGGTGTGATTGATACCGGCAAAGCACCGGTGTGATGCATCATCGCCTGACGTTCGTTGTCGGAAAGTTGAAGAATCCGGGCCAGCGTTTCTACATCCCGAATGGCGTTGCGTAACTGCCAGTGCCAGTCGTACCATTCAAACCGGGTGATTTCGGGATAAAAACGTTTACGGAAAATGCGTGAGCGGGGTGAATCCTTAAAAGGGAATAACTCGCGTTCTGTTTTTCGCTTAGCCAGAACTGGCTGGCTGGTAATACCGTTTAACGAAAAAAAGTCAATTACTTCATTTTGACACTTAACAAGACCGGTCTTACGACCAGGAGGTTCCGCCTCCTCAGCGAACAGGGTCTCGTTTTCCATTTGTCTCCTCCTTCTGGAAGCTTCCTTCCTTTTGAAATTATTTTACTAAATCTTTTTTGTGAATGTACGCATATATCAAAAATTGTCAATATTTTTTTTGCATTTTTGCCTCAATAATGAAAAAAATTACAATTATTCGCCCGGCAAAAATTAAGATAGGCAAAATATTTTTTTTCTAGTATCAGCTATCAGGTAATTACCAATCAGCGAGGCGGCAAAAAAATAGTCAGGAGGTCAAGACATGCCCGAATTGCCCGAGGTGGAAACCCTATGCCGGCAGTTGCGCCGGAAAATTCGCGGCCGGCAAATCAAGGCCTGTGCTGTTTACGACGAGAAACTATCAGGAATTAAAAATCAGGCCGGCAGAACAGTAACCGACGTAAAACGAACCGGTAAAATGCTGGAGATTGCTCTCGACAATGGAGAGGCCATCTATATCCATCTGCGCATGACCGGACGGTTGCTCTGGCAAGACGATTGTTCTCTGCCTCCGCATACCCGCTGGAAAGCCGCTTTCCCCCACGGCAATGTGGTATTGATTGATCCGCGGCGTTTTGCCACAGTTAATGTTTTGGTAAAAAGTCCTGTGCCGGGCAACCTGGATATTTTCCGGAGTTTCGACCTGACTGCCTTTATTGCAAAAAACGGCCGGAGAAAAACAACCATTAAAGCTCTCTTGATGGATCAAAACGCCGTTTCCGGCATCGGCAACATTTACGCCTGTGAAATTTTACATCAGACGGGGATTAATCCGGAAAAACCGCCCAGTGATTTGCAAAAAGCGGATTGGGAAAAATTATTCACCGCCGCCGCCCGGATTCTGAAAAAAGCTATTGCCTGCAGGGGAACATCCGTTTCTGATTGGAGGGATTTAACAGGGCGCAAGGGCGTAAATCAGCATGAACTGAAAGTTTACGGGCGGGAAGGCCTGCCCTGCTTTAATTGCGGCACCGTTATTCGCCGTAAAAAGCAAAACGGCCGCAGCACCTTTTTTTGCCCTCGCTGCCAGAAATGAAAATATCGCTTCCGACAGTTGTCCCCGTGCTGAAAATGCCTCTTGCAAGTTGAGAATTAATTTCTATAATGCAATCATGCCGGAGGGGACATAATAATAAATGGATTGCCGCAGCTATTTTACCGGAAGGACGGAGTTGACTGACTCATGATACTCAAAACCGTTGCAGAGCAGAAAGCAATCAATAAATATGCCCGTCAGTTCGTTAAATCATTCAAACCTTTTATTGATGAGCAGATAAAAGTCAAGCTGGGCCATCAGGGCGCCAGCTATCAGGCCAAAGTGCTGTGGTCGAAAAGACTGGGTATCTGGTTTTTTTCCCGTTCACTGAAAAAAATCCGCTACTGGAATGCTTTTGGCGTGGGCAAGCCTGTTGCCGGTTCGCTCGTTTCCATCACCTGTGAAATCAATTTCCCCTGGCAGGCAATTGACAGAAAGACGGGGGGAGCCTTTGCCCGTGACTACAGCGGCAACGTTTTCGTTATTCATCGCGGGAAAATCGGCGGCGGGAAAAAAGGTGTCGGCAAATCTCTTTTTGAGCATAATTATCGCGGCGTCTGGTCTTTAATGGAGGACGGCGATTCCTTAAACCAAGTGGCGGTAATCGGCGCTTTGAACTCCAGCCGTTTTGCCTTGCAGGTTGCTCAATTTGTCAAAAAAATTGAACTCCTGAAGTCGGCCGCCGGTTATTCAGCGCAAACGGAAATTATGTTTTCCGAAACTACCTTCCGTAATAATCTCATTGGTTATCTGCCTGTTCAGGAAGTTGTTAATTTAACAGCCCAATGCGACCGTGACTTAATAATAAAAAGCCTGGCCGGGCTTTTAAAGCGCTGGAAATTCAAAGTAGGCAACGACGGCGACCATGTTCTTTTTGTCATGGATCAGGCGCAAAATCATATTTCTCATTTTTTTGAAGTTGTCACAGATGTGCGGGAAGAAAAAGTGCTGGCGGCAGCGGCCAGGCTGCTTTCCCAGAAAGCGGCCGTTGCCGGTAATCCACTGGCCATCCTGGTTGTCCCGGAAGATATCATGACCCGTTATACCCAGATGCTGGAAAGTATAAATATTGCGGTTATCACTTTCCGTCTGGAAGGAGAAAAAATAATTTTCCCGGATTTGGGGAAAATCAAGCTTGACCAAAATCAATAGTTGTGGGAATAATACAAAAAAGTTGATAAACAGATAACAGCTTAATCTACCTTTGAGTTTTAATGCCGAGGAAAATATAATATGGTAAATGAAAGAAGAAAAAGAACGAGGGTGCCTGTTAATTTTGCGATAAGGATATTGACCAAGGGCAAAAAAATAGAAGTTAAAACTTTTAATATCAGCCTTACAGGCATCAGCTGCACCAGCGATCCGCTTTTTCAAAAGGAAGATTTATGCGAAGTTATTTTAAGTCTCGATAATGAAATTACATTGCTTATCAGCGGAAAGATTCTCAGAGCTGATAAGAAGGAAACCACGATAGCTTTTCTTTCGATGGATGAAGATACTTTTTTCCATTTAAAAAGACTGCTGCAGTATAATTCCGATGATCCGGAAAAAATTGAGGAAGAAATCAAGAATCCGGCTTTTATTTGACAGCGTGAATACTTAAATCTTGCAAAATTAAAAACGGAGGAAATAATTAATGCCTAAGATTCCCGTAGCGAAACTGGAAGCGGGTATGAAGCTGGCAAAACCGGTTGTCGGCAAAAACGGCATGGTCATGCTGGGAGAAGGTACCGAACTTTCGGAAACCTGGGTGGAAAGAATCCGCGATATGGATATCGCCAGCGTTTTTATTGACGGACCGCCGATTCAGGCCATCCCCAGGGAAGAAGCTCTGGCCAACCTGGAAACAAGGTTTGCCGCCGTCGAAGGCAAACCTCATATGAATCTTATAAAAAAAATAGTGAAGGAACATATCGAGGGCCTTTATGAGTAACATTGATTCCAAGGTTCTGCGCTATAAAGTGGAAAACATCAACACACTGCCTACCGTTCCCGGTGTCTTGAAAAGACTTTCCGTTATTATTGAGAAACCACGGATCACGCTGGTGGAAATCAGCGCTTTTATTTCCAACGATCCCGCTTTAACCACCAAAGTTCTGAAAATGGTAAATTCCGCGATTTACGGCTTTCCCGGCCGTATTGCATCTGTTTCTCATGCGACGATGCTCCTGGGCCTGAATGTTATCAAAGGTCTCCTTTTGGGCGTTTCTGTTTTTGAACTGATGCAAAAGACAATGAACGGACTGTATGAACACTCGCTGGCTTGCGCCATTGCTTCGCGCGTTATTGCTCAAAAAAAAGGGCTGAAGGAACCGGAAGAAATATCCGTGGCCGGTCTGCTGCATGATATCGGCAAGGTTATTCTGCTGCTGGAATTTCCAAAAGAGTACGAAACGGCCATGAATGAAGCTCAGGCCAAAGGAATTTCCATCTATGAAGCGGAAAGAATTCAATTTAACGCCACTCATGCCAATGTGGGCAGCTGGCTTGCCGAAAAATGGCGCTTCCCGAAAAATCTGATTGAAGTTATCGAATTTCATCATCGTCCGACGCTTTCGAAAAATGCGCCGATGGAAACGGCCATTGTTCATTTTGCCGACATGCTGGTGCGCGCCCGCGCGTTCGGATTTGCCGGGGAAAATATGGTGCCGGAAATCAACCCCGTTGCTTATGAAATGCTGAAACTTTCTGAAACAGATATTAAAGATGTCCTCAATGAAATGGAAGATAACATGGATTCTGCCGAAGACATATCCTGATTAATATGAAAACAGTTGTCGTAGTCTGCAAAGATATAGTTCTCACTAACGCCATAGACCGCAGTCTGAAAGGACTTTATCACACGGTTGTTTTCAGCAACATGCCGTCGGCACTCGATTACATTTATAATTCCATTCCGGATTTGATCGTCATAAACGTAGTTAAAGACGATCCGCTGGCAATGAATATCCTGACCGATTTGAAAACCGATCCGATGTTCCATCAGTTGCCGGTACTGGCTATTCTTCCCGATCATTTCAATCTTTCGGGCTGGGAAGATTTGCTTATCGAAGATTACATCTGGCGGGCCGATTTCGATAAAGATTTTATTTTACGGGTTATTTTATGCATCCTGCGTTCCGAGCGCGTTGTGGAAATCAATCCCCTGACACGTCTGCCGGGCAATATCTCCATCAACAAGGAAATTCAGGCAAAAATTGATAAAGGGGAAGATTTCTCGTTCGGCTATGCCGATCTCGATTATTTCAAGCCATTTAATGACCGTTACGGTTTCAGCCGCGGCGATGAAGTCATTAAAATCACCGGACGGCTGATTTTAAATATCGTCAAAAGCAAACAGCCGCAGGGAAGCTTTGTCGGGCATGTCGGCGGCGACGATTTCGTTTTTATCATCGAACCGGCGCTGGCTGAAGAAATGGCCACAGAACTAATCAACGCCTTTGACAGCCTCATCCCGACTTTCTACGACCACGAAGACGCCAGGAATTCCTATATCAAATCATTCGACCGCAAGGGTAAAGCTTCCACCTTTCCCATCATGGGCATATCCATCGGCATTACCGAAACAATATCGCGGGCGTTTTCACATTACGGCGAAGTTACCGAACTGGCTTCTGAAATGAAGAAATTTGCCAAACAGTTTCCGGGAAGCTGTTTTAAATCGGACAGAAGGCAGGATAAGGACTTAAAGGAAAAGAAAAAGGAGCCGGCTTCTAAAAAGAAGAGGACTCCTTGAGTTTACTGGTGCGCCCAGCAAGATTCGAACTTGCGACATCCAGATTCGTAGGTATAACAGGGAATACTTTTATTGTTTGCGTTTCTTGTTATTGCTTGTCATTAAAAGACATTTTGACGAAATAGCCATAATATCTTTTGCGGTATTATGGCTTTTTTTGTCTTAGTCACTATACAAGCACTATACATAAAAGAATTATTTCTTTTTAGCCTGTTTAGTTGTGTCGTGCTTTCTCAGATAATCTCTCATTGCTTCTTCGAGAATATCGTTTATCGGCCTTTCAAGGTCAATGGCGAGTTTCTTAAATTCCTTGAGCAAATCATTGTTGACTTGTGTCGTGAACATTTTCTTTTCCATATTGATATTAATAATTTATGTGAATCAATAAATCAAGGAGAAAATAATTGACAAAACAGAAATAAATATATAAATATATATTGAATTAAATAATTCTCAGAGCATAGGAAAATGACAAATAACCTATTTGATAAAACCCTTGAAGATTCCTGCCGTCGTGAGGCGGTAGGCGGCACCTATGGCCGTGAGAAGTCTTCCGGGGTTTTTTATTCTGGGGAGGTGTAAAATGAAGAAATCGGCGAAAAGAATTACTTTAAAAGACGGTATCTATCGAGATTCAGAAAATAAGGAAATATCAACATACAAGGAAGATATTGGTTGGATCATACGGGTAAACTTAGAACCTTTGCAAGATTTTCTGGGAATGTGTCATGAAACCGATGCACAAAGAGAGATGTTTATTGCTGAGGCGTTGTTGGAAAGAGCAGAAGAAAAAATTTATGAAGCTATTGAATACACTAGGAAGAATTACGGAACAGTCGAATTAGTAAGAGCCACTTATCAACAAGAGGATAAGATAAAACCGGAAACCATACTTGATGTCGTTTTTACACCAAGCAAGGAGGTGGCAGCATGAAAAACGTGACTGACTGCACTAAAGTGCAGTTATGAACGGGAAGGCTGGACAGCGCTGGGATATGCAAGCTGGCGGGAATGTGTGGTTAAGGAATTTAATCAAAATGAGCGTTATCTTTATCGTCAACTAGAGGCGGCACAAACGGAAAAAGTGATTTCGCCCTTGGGCGAAAAAGAAATTCCAGAAGGCCAACTCCGTCCCCTGTCTAAACTCGAACCACAAAGGATAAGAAAATGGATTGATCAATAATCAAAAAAGAGCGATAAATAATCAGGGAAATGAATTCAAGGGGGACAAGACTATGCGCGATAAAGTTATGAAAAAGCAATCTTTATTTGTAATGCTTTGTTGCTCTTGCCTATGTTTCTTGATAGGGTGCGGGGCACGTATTCAGATGAAAGTTGACAGTTACCTCAATCAAGACTTGAATATTTCAGAGTACAAAAGCTTCTCTTTCCTTCCAACAAACAATGAAAAGCCCCTCATGGAAAAACAATTGTTCGCGTTTATTAGAAGTGAAATGGAGAAAAAAGGATATATTTACAATGATAAAGAGCCGCAATTTCTCATTGCCGTTCAGTCCGGGATACAATCACAGGAGAAGCAGCACAGAGTACGCTCACGCCCTATTCAAGTGTACCAACCACCACCTGTAGGATCAATAGGTAAATACGGAACTTGGCAAACGCAATATGTTACAGAAGGCGGCGGGACATATACTGATAGCACAAGGTGGATGAAGATAGACTTTATTGATGTTATAAATAAAAAACCGGGCGATAAGCTAACTTACCTATGGCAAGGGGAAGTTACGAGCAAGGGAAGTCTTGAATTAAATCAGGTGGCAAAATGCTTAATATCCGGGTTGCTTTCCGACTATCCAGTCAAGCTGCCTAAATCTACACGGACAATTAAACTCAATGAATGTAACTAGATATTTTGAGGCCATAGGGTAGCTCCCGAAAAGCCGGTAATTCCCACCGGCCTTGGCCTCATTACTTTTGGGATACTTGTGAGGGAAGGCAATGAAAACATACCCGGCGAATAAAGCGAAAAAATCCCTTGAAGCTATCTATCCCCTAGAATGGGAAGAAAAGGCATTGACGGAAGTCATTCAAGGTTTTCAATCATCATGGGGGAAAGACCGGGAACGCTTCGAAGAATTGTCAAAGGAAAATGAAAGCATCAACGCACCCCTTCCGACATTTGAATCAGAAAGCAAAGAACTAATTGCCTTAAATGAAAAGACCTTTCGTCTACTAATTCTTCGAGAGCCTTTCCTATATCGTATTTTGGCCTATATCTCGCTTGCACAGGAAGACCAAAGGACAAAAAAAGCCTTCTTTGAAAAGTACCTTCACAGAAATATCTTAGAGACCTATTATGAAATCTTAACCTTTGAAAACATATTGGAAAAGTCTGAACTTGCCAAAAGCCACAACGTTTCCGGGATACCACTTCATTCCTGTTTTGTCGGGAAAGTCTTGAAATACCTTCTTGATAAAGCTGATAGTCAACGGATGTCAGATTTCAATATCCCGGAGTGTATGAGGGTTGAAAAAACAAAGAACGGTTTAATCTTTTTCTATCTTAATGAGGCTGACTATAAAAGCCCCCTGGCCGATGAAATTATTGATGACATCCTTTATAAAACAATTGTCAATTCACACCGTGATAGACGGCAACGTCTTTTCTTTGGTAAGGATTTAGATAACCCAGAATATAAAATTATCAAACGATTCCGGGGCAAGGAAAAGAAAATCTCTTTTCAAATGTTACCAAAATACGCAGGTCTTATCCGGAAGACAGCAAAGAAAGACCCAAAATATAAAGAAAATGAAGACGTCATAAAAAAAGGAATCCCATTACAAGTCTGGCAAGACCTCGAAAATAAAGTCGTCATGCTTTTCCTTGAAGCTGTTCTTGACCAACCACCGGAGAAAACAAAACCCGCAAAATTACCTTTTTCAGCTTTCATTAAAAATCAGCTTTTATGGCGTACCAGCAAAGAATGGGAAGACAAATCTATCCAAATCAATAAAAAGCGAATCAGTAAGGAAGCCTTAGAGCATGAATGTGAAAGCCTTGATGACTGGCTTGATCAAAACGATGAAGAGCTAGGAAGGCGCAGTCATATTATCAAAGACGGAAAGGCCATTAACCCGGAAAATAATCTTTTAGACGATGAACAAGTTACACTGAAACAGAAGCTTCTAGAATATCTTTTAAAAACAACCGACAAAAAGCTTAAAAGGTTAATGCAGATTCATACCCAAAAAGGCGATGTAAGGCTGTCAGATGCTGACCAGAAATTTTATTCCCGGAATTGGAATGATACGATAAAAAAACTTCGAGATAAGTTCCATATCCCCATCTAAGAAAACCTTTGTTTCGCCTATCATACCCCACGGCTAATAGCATGGGGTTTTTTATTGCCTAAAATATTTTCACTTTTTATGTCCGATTTTCCTGCCTTCTTCCTATTTATATCTTAACGGGATGAAAATCCTGAATCCAATGCAAACGAGGTATGAAAAATGAAACAGACAAATGCAAAAGTACCCATCCTAGACATTCACCTAGCTTCTTATCTTTCCCTCAACGGTACACCCCCCGAATTTACAAAGCAAGGTAGCCGTGTTGTCTTCGAGTTTCCTTCAACGCCGGAAGTTACAAAACTGACACGAGCTTACAATGAAAACCCTTCTGTCAAGATTCTTGATTATGTTCATCACTTGCGGAAGACCCGTTCAATGATGCTTGCAGCGCGATAATCACAGGCAATAAGGAAACGGCAATGGAAAACAAACCTGATATTATTGCAACCATAGAACATGAAGGCTTTACGGTAAAGCGGAAAGGCCATGCTTTATGGCTTTCCTGCCCCTTCCATGAAGACAAGACCCCATCTTTGAAGATTAATCCTGACAAGCAAACATTCTATTGTTTTTCCTGTAATAGTGGCGGTGACTCAATCACCTTCATTCAAAAGCTGCATGGGTTATCATTTAAAGACGCGCTTCAATATCTAAACATTGAAGGCAATCACCCCGTAAAGATTAATCCGAAGGAGAGAACCAAGCGCGATTTATTAAAAGCCTTTAGGTTATGGGAAAAGGAATATTTGCGTCAGCTTACAGATTATTACCGGGAAATTCATGACACGTTGAGGCAATACAGCACTATGGAAGCAATTGAATTATTTGCCATAGACCTGCACCGGTTGCCTGTTGTCGAACATCGCTTAGAAATCCTGTTCAATGGTACCGACGAAGAAAAATATGAACTTTACCAAGGAGTCAATGTGAATGGAAAAATTTAATTTAGCAGAAAAATTGCTCGAAGAATACAGTCAGAAAAATAGTGACACCCCTACTGATTTAATAATGGAACAACCTAACTCATCGTGGATAAAGATCATTGATGCTGTTGATTTCATGAGTCTGGAATTGCCACCGAGGGAAAACATACTTGCGCCTTGGTTGCCTTGCCAAGGGCTGGCTATGATTTACGCACCGCGTGGCGTAGGAAAAACGTATGTTACGTTAAGCATTGCCTATGCTGTGACAAGCGGAACTTCCGTTTTCGGCTGGCAGGCAGATAAACCGCGAGGCGTTCTGTATATTGATGGAGAAATGCCCGCTTCAGCGCTACAGGAACGACTAGCTAACATTAGCCTCAGTAACAATCAAGAACCCACTGCACCATTGCGCTTTTATACACCTGATTTGCAAGAAACGCCGCGAATGATCAACCTTGCCTGTGATGATGACCAAAAGGAATTACAAGGACACCTTGAAGGCATAGAGCTGATAATTGTGGATACTATTTCAACACTTTGTAAAGCAGGCCGTGAAAATGAGGGGGAAAGCTGGCTACCTATTCAGACGTGGGCACTTCAACAGCGGGCAGCACATCGCTCTATCTTATTCATTCATCATGCAGGAAAAAACGGAGAACAGCGGGGAACGTCACGCCGTGAGGATGTTCTTGATACCGTTATTTCACTGAAACATCCGGGCGATTATACGCCGGACAAAGGGGCAAACTTTGAAGTTCATTTTGAAAAATCCAGAGGAATCTATGGCGATGACACAAAACCGTTTGAAGCACAATTAACCACCTTGCCGGATGGCAAGCTTCAATGGCTTACGATGCCGCTGGAAGAATCCACAGTTGATAAAGTTGCAAAGCTTATTAATGAGGGTGTTTCACAACATGAAATTGCAGAGATGCTCAAAATACAAAAAGGCTCTGTTTCCAAAGCTAAAAAAAAGGCAGCGGAGCGCGGGCTTTTATCAAAACAATAAGTTTCCTTGTTTCCCTGTATAGGGAAGGAAACTGGGAAACTTTTTATAAAAAAAGGAAACTCGAAGGGAAACCGCATGGAAACAAGAACACTGAAAGCCTTATCTGTACTGCGTTTGAAAGGAAACCAGCAAGGAAACCACAGGGAAACTATAAGTTTCCCACAGGAAAAATCAAGGGAAACTTTAGAAATAATTGCCGATGCAATCCTTCAGGATGCTTGCCGGAAAATTCAGGCTTCGGGATATTGGATGCCGACACCGGCGATAAGAAGGCTGGAAGATGAAATTAATAATCTTTATTTTGATGTTGTATCCGGCAAAGCTTCTTTAGAGAATTTTAAAGCGCTAGTTAATCAATGGACAATAACAAAGCAATAACAAACAGGAGGTAATAAAATGCCAATATTAAAGTATGGAGGACAGAGTTATCAAATACCGTTTAATGCAAACAAGATCGCGGAATTAATATCTCAGGGTCATACAATACAACCTGATCCTGACATTGATGAGGCTACACTAAAGGCGCATCAATCCTTGATACGACGACTATTAGAAAATCGTCAGAGCAATCAACAACCTGGCACACAGACCAAAACAAACCCTTCACCTATTGAAGTTGGAGGAAAAACAGTGGTGCTTCCTAAATTACAGCAAGCTAATAATACTTACCAACCTACAGGGCTGTTGAGTAGCCCGTTATGGAAAAAACTAACCTAAAAATAAACCAACATAGATGTAAACCATCTGGAGGCCAATTAACATGAAACGAGTCAACGATGAAGAATTAAAAAAGATGTTCGAAGAAGAGGGAAAAACTAAACGCGCAATTGCTAAGCACTTTGATGTTTCTGAACAATATATCGGCAAGCGTCTTAAACAATTAGAAGCTTTCAGACTGCCAGAATCTTTTGAACGCTTATCCGTAAAACAGAAGAAATATGCTCTAGCTATCGCTGAAGGCAAGAATCAGACGGATGCTGCCATGACCGCCTATAATTGTGCGGATAGGACTTCAGCAAAAGCCCTTGGCTGCAAGGAATCGAAAGACCCGGACGTTGCCATTGCTATTTCAGACTTACTTCATCAGGAAGGCATAGGACGCAGAAAGAGGATTCAAAGACTAAGGGACATGATCGAATGTCAGGACTTGTCAATTGTTGGAAAAGGTTTAGATATGGCTAATAAGCTGGTGGGGGAATATGCACCGCAGCAAGTGGAAATCATATCAGATAGCGAAATCCGACTACTTCTGGATAATCTGCCACAGCCACCTATTGATATCGAAGCGAAAGTAATCGAAGACTAAACCAGACAAATGCTGCTCGTAAAGAGACAGGCAAGTTATACATTAAATCCGATGCCGTTGACCTCCCACCACCCCTAAGGGGAATAGTTGCACCTGAGACAAACGTGGCGAGGCAGAACGGGTACTAATAATAACCTAACCATTTATCGAACCAGTCGAGAATGTTCTTTATGTAAAGGACAGACCACATGAACGATGATGATACAATGATGAATGCTTTAACTTTGCAGATACAACCCTTCTTTATTCAGGCAATGGGCGATCACATAATTGAACGGCTAAAGCCTATTATCGGAAAGATGAAGCAAGAAGATGATTCTATCTTAGATGTAAAAGGCATTGCTGCTTATTTGAACGTTGATGAAAACTGGATATACCAAAGAACACGCAAGCAAGAGATACCTTTTATCAAAAAGGGCAAGTATTGTATGTTTAGAAAATCGGCCATTGATACATGGTTGAATCAGGACGCGATTAAGCCACTATCACCATTTACGCAACAGAAAAAGACATAACAGGCATTCAGATTACTAATCGTATTACACAAATGGAAACCATTGATATTTATTGCACAAATTTCATGCTGTATAGTGAATTGTATATTGAAAAAATATTTACATTTTCCCCCTTGACATGAACAATGTTCATCTGTATATTAAAGCCATGAAGAATTGGATACCGAAAGAAATTAAGGAATTCAGAACGCGCTTAAACCTTTACCAGAAAGACTTTGCTCAAAAGATAGGGGTAACAGAGAGGTATGTTATTTATCTTGAAAAGGGGGTGAGACAACCAAGCAAGACATTAAAGATTTTATTATCCATATTAGAAAAACAGGAAAACGAGAAAGGAAAGGAGATTGTAAATCATGGCAAAAGAAAACTATCCTAAAGGTATTTATCCACGCGGAAACGTTCTCTGGCTGCGTTATGCCGGACTTGATGGTAAGATTCTATTTGAATCATCCGGGTCTAACAAGCTCAAGGTTGCAGAGGCACTACTCCACAAAAGAAAGGCCGATATTAACGCCGGTAAACAACCGGAAATCATCAAAATAAAGAATCACTCTTTTAAGGAACTTGCCCTAGAATATATTAAATGGGCTGAACGGCAGCGATGTTTCAGTAAGAAAAAATACATGATAAAGCAGCTTTCGGATGAATTTGGTCACTATCCGTTAAGACGTTTTGACACTAGGATGGTTGAACAATTCCAAACTGAACGTATCCAGAAGGGTAACAAACCAGCAACAGTTAACAGGCTTATTGCCACCATCAAACACATGTTCACGAAAGCCATTGACTGGAATATGGTTGAAGAAGAAACCCTTAAAAGAGTCAGGAAGGCAAAACTACTGGAAGAAAATAACCGTCGTTTGAGATACCTGAGTAAAGAAGAATGCCATGCGCTAATTAATGCTTGCCCGAAACACCTAAAGCCGATTGTGATTACGGCCTTAAACACCGGCATGAGGAAAGAAGAAATCTTGTCTCTTAAATGGGATAATGTTGATTTAAAAAATGACTTCATCCTTTTGGATATAACGAAGAACGGAGAACGACGAGAAATCCCTATTAATGGAACGCTGCATGACACCATAACCAACATTGTGCGGCGTATTGATATTCCTCATGTGTTTTATGACATGGAATCCAGCAATCGTTATGGCAATATTAGAAGATCCTTCACAACTGCTTGTAGGAAAGCAAACATCAGAGATTTTCATTTCCATGACTTGAGACACACATTCGCTTCACAGTTAGTAATGGCAGGGATAGATATAACGACTATCAAAGAATTGTTAGGTCATAAGACTTTAACAATGACCCTTCGTTATGCACACCTTGCCCCCTCCCATAAAACCAGAGCCGTTGATATTCTGGATAACACCATCAACGAAACCTCTACTATACAAAAACTATACAAAAAAGGGGCAACGGTCAATGAATAGAAACCGTAACCCCTTGATATTTATGGTGCGCCCAGCAAGATTCGAACTTGCGACATCCAGATTCGTAGTCTGGCGCTCTATCCAGCTGAGCCATGGGCGCGTAAGTCTTTCCCTATCGTGAGGCAGGCATATAGCACAAATATTGTATTATACAAAACAAAAAATTATTCCCAAAATACCTCGTTTACGCCCCGGACGGAATTTGTCAGATATATTCTGTCTGCCTTCTTCAAGTCGCTGATGTACAATATCTTTTCCTTTACCTGTCTTTTCTTCATCATTAATTCTCTGCCAATGCCGTTCAGCAAACCGCAACTAAGTGGTGGGGTATAAAGGCGTCCATTTTTTTCGAAAAAAATATTACTTATTGCGCCCTCGGTGATTTCATCTTTTTCATTGCAAAAAATGACATCAAAATAGCCCTGCGCCTTGTATTTCTTATATTCCGCGTTATATAAATCCCGTAAGGTTGTCTTGTGACGTAAAAACAGGTCGTGCGAATCAGTCCTGAGAGGGGAAACAGCAATTCGGCGGGACGAGTTATCGGGAATTACCAAAGCCGCGTGTTCGAATGATGTTTTCCCGCAACTGTCCATGAGCAGACGCAGTCGGCAAATGCCCGGCCGCTTTGCCGCGTATTTTTGCAAATCCTGTTTTATTGCTCTGGCATTGCAGGGAATGTGAAAATACCGGGCGGAAGTTTTCAATCTTTTCAGATGAGCTGCCAGATATTTAATGTTGCCGCGCACACAGAGCATCGTCTCAATCAGCGCAAAAGCCGGCCGGGATTTAACCAGGAAATGTCCTTTGAGCAGGCATTCTTTGTATTCTTCATGAGGCCGGGAATCAGCAACAATGCCGCCGCCGATGCCCATTTGCGCCGAATATTTTTCTTCATCTTTCTGCCGCAAATCAATGGTCCGGATAGCCACATTAAAAACCACCGAGTTATCCGGCGCAAAATATCCTATCGCTCCCGTGTAAATTCCGCGTGGTTCTTTCTCCAGTTTACGGATTATTTTCATGGAATTGATTTTCGGCGCGCCCGTGACGGAGCCGCAGGGGAACAGACTTTTAATAATATCGGTTATCCCGGTTTCCGGCAGCAATTTCCCCTGCACTGTCGAAGTCATTTGCTGCACGGTTTCATATTCTTCGATTTCAAACAACCGCTTTACCAAAACCGAACCCGGCTGGCAGATTCTGCCGATATCGTTTCTTAATAAATCAACTATCATCACATTTTCGCTTTTGTTTTTTTCATCGGAGGCGAGCCAGTTTCCGGAATCCTGCGGGGCGGTTCCTTTCATCGGTTTGACTGTAATCCGCCGGTTTTTATCAATGCGGAAAAACAATTCCGGCGAGAGCGAAACCAGATAGTTGCCGCCATAGTTGATGAGGGCGGAGTAGGACACTTTTTGTTTTTCTTTCAGTCTGTTGTAAAAGGCAAAAGCATCTCCCCAAAAATCGAATTTGTATTTTCCCGTATAATTAATCTGGTAGGTGTCGCCGCGCGCGATAAACTCTTTGATGATGCCAATGTTCTTTTCATATTCAGCGCGGCTGACATTGAAAACAGGCGGTGACAAATAATATTTCTGGTCCTCCGCTGCAATTGGCCGGGAAAGTATGCGGGGACGGTTAAATACTCCCAGCCAGATGAGTGGATAGTTTTGTTTTCGATAACAGCCGTTTAGCGATTCTTCCAGAAGGTAACCCAGCTCATAGGCCAGAAAGCCGGCCAGATAAAATCCTTTTTGCCTGCAGGATTCTATTTGCCGGAAACAACGGGTTAGTTCTTGGGGGTCATGACAGGTAATTATATCAACTGGATCGGTAAACAGAAGATTTAGCCGGTTGGCTTTGTCGCTGCGGACACTTTCCAAAAGGACAAAGTTCTGCTGAGCGCGCCAGTCATCTTGGGGCTTAATTCTGGTCAAATATTTTTCCCCCGATCTGGAAAAGGAAATTTATCAACACTAAAGTAATGAGAGTTATGACAACTGAGGCAATTATGGAATAGAAGAGGTCATTGATGTTTTTAATTTCACGGATTAATAAATATATGCCAATCGGAGCGTTGAGCAGCAGGCCGGTTAATGTGCCGGGGGCGTACCTTTTCAGCGCTAACGTAGCGGCCAAATGCGGGAAAAAAACATTGAGCACCATCATCAGCACAAAACCAAGATAGATATATTTTGCGGTACTGCAAGTTGCGGAAAAAAGGAAGTATTGGAATGTAACAAGATAACCCAGCGCGGTAATGATAATCACGGCAAAGCGAAATTCGTTTGCCGAAACTTTCTTGTGATATTTCTGCGCGTGCTTTGACCACTCAGGCAGCCAAAGCGCTTCCTCCAGATTGTGCAGGGAAAATCCCAGGAGAAAAAGTAATTCCATCATAGTATTTTCTGATAGGCGATGACATCGAGGTAGCGGTTGAATTTATAGCCGACTTCCTTGAAGTGGCCGCATTTTTCATAGCCTGCTTTTTCAAACAATCTTATACTGGGAATATTGTCGCCGCAAATCGTGGCGATAAGGCAATGAAATTGTGCCTCTCCAGCCTGTTTTTCGATAAAGGCCAGCGCCTGTTTTCCTATTCCCCTGCCGCAGAATTCCTCCGTCAGATAGACGGCAACCTCACAGGAACGGTCATAGGCAGCTCTGTTTTTATATTGCATGACAATAGTAAAACCAATAATTTTTTCATCAAATACAATACTGAAGGTCTTGTAGCGCTCAGCGGCCGGCAGCAAGATCTTTTTCAGCGCCGCTTTATTCAGAGGTTTGAAATGAAAATTATTAGTGGTTTTTTCTATATAGGGCTTGAGGATGCCGCCGATTGCCGCTAAATCCTCTTTAGTTGTCTGACGAAATTTAATATTCATCAATGCAGCGGATTAAGTATCGGTCGAGGTTTATAAAAACTGGCGGAGAGAGCGGGATTTGAACCCGCGGTACACCTTTTACGGGCGTACAATCGCTTAGCAGGCGATCGCTTTCGGCCACTCAGCCATCTCTCCGTACCGTTATGTAAGTCTCTATATTATTAAAAGGGTTTCAGTTCAATCCTTAAATGTGCCCTTTGAATATTTATGGCGGAGGGAGCAGGATTCGAACCCGCGAGACTTTCGCCCAACGGTTTTCAAGACCGCCGCCATCGTCCACTCGGCCATCCCTCCGCGTAAAAACTACCCTTTGTCATTCCGACGAATCCGGCATTCGCCGGAGTATACAGCCCTATGCGGGGCGAATGCCCCGGGAATACAGAAATAATTACAAAACCTGGACACCGGCCTTCGCCGGTGTGACGACTTTATTTTAAATCGTAATCTTCTCTTTACCTCTCATATAAGGACGCAGGGCTTCAGGTATTATAACCGATCCGTCCGCCTGCTGATAATTTTCCAATATCGCCACAACCGTCCGGCCGGCGGCAAGCCCCGAGCCGTTTAAAGTATGGACAAATTCAACTTTGTCGCTCTCTTCACGCCGGAAGCGAATAGAAGCGCGTCTGGCCTGAAAATCTTCAAAATTACTGCACGAAGAAATTTCCCGATAGGCATTCTGTCCCGGCATCCATGCTTCCACGTCGTAGGTCTTGGCCGACGAAAATCCCAAATCCCCCGAACATAAAGTCACGGTGCGATAAGCGATTCCCAGGCGTTTCAATACTTCTTCGGCATTCAGAGTCAGTTTCTCCAGTTCATCATAAGATGTTTCCGGCTTCACAAATTTTACCATTTCCACTTTATTGAACTGGTGCTGGCGAATCAGCCCGCGCGTGTCTTTGCCGTAAGAACCGGCTTCCGCGCGAAAACAGGGCGAATAAGCCACATAGTAAACGGGCAGAATCTTTTCTTCCAATATCTCGTCGCGGTAAATATTTGTGACGGGAACTTCCGCTGTCGGAATCAAATAATAATCAGTTTTATCCACATGAAACAAATCTTCTTCAAATTTCGGTAACTGGCCGGTGCCCGTCATGCTGTCGCGATTGGCCATAAACGGCGTCAGCACTTCAACATAGCCGTGTTCGCCGGTATGCAAATCGAGCATGAAATTAATCACGGCGCGTTCCAGCGTTGCACCCAAACCGCGGTATAAAGTAAAACGCGCGCCGGCAATTTTGGCGCCGCGTTCAAAATCCAGAATTTGCAGATTCTCGCCGATTTCCCAGTGCGGTTTGGGCTCAAAGGCGAAAGCCGGCTTTTCTCCCCACTGACGGACAACGGGATTGTCTTCCGAGCTTGTGCCCACCGGAACTGATGCGTGCTGAATATTGGGAACAGCCATAACAAAGGCGCCGAGTTCTTCTTCCGTCACCCGCAGTTTTTCGTCCAGTTCCTTAATCTTATTGGAAACTTCCCCCATCCGGGCAATGATTACCGAGGCATCTTCTTTTTTTTTCTTGAGTTCGCCTATCTGCTTGGAGACGTTGTTTCGTTCCGCCCGCAGGGTTTCCACTTCCTGCAGAATATCACGCCTCTGCGTTTCCAGAGCGCTGAAACGGCTAAAATCAATATTCTTGCCGCGCTTTTCCATCTTTTCGCGCACCAGTTCAACGTTCTGTCTTAAATATTTAATGTCCAGCATTTTTTTCTACCCGTCATAATTGCGTTAATTAGTTATGCAAAAGACGCCGTGAACTATCACTTTGTGAGAGTTAAGTCAATGATAATCATCGTAATCTCTTCTTCAACTGCTGAACAACGCTGTGCATTTCCTGTATTTGCAGCAGGTAGGCAAAGGCAAAATAGCTGACACCACCCGCCCCGATAGCGATAATCAGATAAGTCAGCCTCGTCGGGAAAGCAGCGTTTGTATTCCACGGTTTTATAAACTCAATAAGGAGAATAACTCCCAGCATTCCCAGCGAGGAAATGATTATTTTGCGCAGCGACGAATAGAAAGCGGCATCCAGAAAGGAGCCGATTTTCTTTCTCAGGACAAAGGCCAGGAGCAGGATGTTGACGATGGCGGAGATAGAGCCGGCGAGCGCAATGCCATTGTGCTTGAGAGGATACATTAAAATCAGACTGCAAAGGACATTGACAAGCAAAGTGATGATTGCCGCCTTCATCGGCCAGCGGGAATCCTGCAGGGAATAAAAAGCGGAAACTAAAACGCGGAGCATTGCATACGCCCAGAGCCCCAGCGCGTAACAAAACAGTGCCTGACCGGTATAGACGGCCGCTTGCGCGTCAAAAGCGCCCCGTTGAAACAAAACGGAGATAATCGGCAAGTGCAGCGCCATTAAGGCCACCATCGCCGGGATGGTTAAGAACAGCAACAGCCGCAAAGAAAAGGAAATGTTGGATTTTAAATCATCCATCTGGCCTGCGGCCACATGCCGGGAAAAGCTCGGCAGCGCTGCTGTTCCGATGGCAATAGCAAAAATACCCAGCGGGAATTCCATAATCCGGTCGGCATAAAAAAGATAGGTGACGGAACCGCCCGGCAGCAGGGAGGCCAGAACCGTTCCGACAAAAACATTAATGGTGCCCACCCCCGCGCCTAAAATCGCCGGCAGCATTAACAGGCCGATTTGTTTGATGCCCGGATGCCGCAAGTTGAAACTAAATTTAAATTTGACACCGAATTTACGCAGCGCCGGCCACTGCATGGCCAGTTGCAGCACACCGCCCGCCAAGACTCCCACGGCCAGCGCCGTAATCGGCTGGGCAAAATAGTTGCGTAACGTGAGCGCGGCAGCGATCATGGCGACGTTGAGCATTACCGGAGATAAGGCCGGCGCGGTAAAATGCCGGAAAGAATTCAAAATACCCATGCATAGAGCAACGAGCGCAATGAAAAAGATATAAGGAAACATCAGGCGGTTTAAGAAAACTGCCAGGGCAAACTGCTCGGGTTTGGCAATAAAACCGGGGGCAATGAGGCCGACAATCAAAGGCGATAACAGAATACCCAGCACCGAGACGATAGCCAGAATGAAAGAAAGTATAGTAAAAGCATTGGCAGCCAGTTCGAGGGCTTCTTCTTTGGTTCTTTTCTGGAGATACTCGGTAAAAACGGGAACAAAGGAAACGGTGAGCGAACCTTCGCCCAGCAGGCGACGGAGCATATTGGGAATGCGAAAGGCCACCCAGAAAGCGTCAGTCAGTAAGCTCGCTCCGAAAAAGGCGGCAATTACCATATCCCGCAAAACTCCGAAGACGCGGCTCAACATCGTGGCAATGCCCACAATTCCCGCCGCTTTGGCTACTTTCGCGTTTTCTGAACCGGACTGCTGCTCCATGTTTTAACTCTT
This sequence comes from Deltaproteobacteria bacterium, assembly GCA_022703375.1. GTDB lineage: Bacteria > Desulfobacterota > Syntrophia > Syntrophales > Smithellaceae > JAKLDS01. Next base: position 47,889 of record JAKLDS010000009.1, read on the forward strand.
GACCACGTTTGCGATTATTTTTTCCAATTCTTCCTTCTCGATATTCCGCACCAGCACTGCTTTTCTTCTTGCTTTGGCTCCCGTAAAAATTTCCAGTTGGCTTTTTTTCAACCCGAGCGTTTTCGCCAGTAATTTCAGACAGGCCGCATTGGCGGCGCCTTCCACCGGCAGGACGGTAACCCTGACTTTCAGCTTCCCATCCTGTGCGCCTGATATTTCGGTCCGGGAGGCTCGCGGCGTGACGGCTATTTCAAAAGTACAACCTTCTTTGGATTTGTTGACGTTTATTTTTGTTTCCAAGAAAAATTTGCCCCTCCGGCATTTACAGGCGCGAAGCCAGATCTGTTAATGTCTGCACCAGAAAATACTGCAAAAAGAAAATTATCAGAATGACAATTACAGGAGAGATATCTATACCCAAATTGCGCAAAAAAGGCAGACGGCGGATCGGCCGCAAAACAGGTTCCGTTACGCGGTACAGGAAAACAACAATAGGATTATACGGATCAGGATTTACCCACGAAATGACGGCGCGGAAAATAATAATAAACGTGTAAATGGTTAAAGCCACATCCAGAATTTTTGCCAAAGCCAGAATAAAATTGTTGATAACAAACATGAGCGCCTCATAATTTAAATTTTTATTTTTGTTTCGATGAATTTCGTCAACTCTTCGTTGAAAATCTCAGGTTTTTCCAGCATGGGCATATGCCCGGCCCCCTCAATGAAACAAAGTTTTGCTCCGCTTATTTTTGCCCCCAGCTCACCGGACAGGGCCGACGGTGTCATTTTATCATTGTCGCCGCAAATAACAAACACGGGAATATTAATTTTCACAATTTCGGCAGTTAAGTCCAATGCGTCGCAGGCGGCAAGGTCGCCCTGCAATACTTCGATATTGGCCTGAGCCAGACTTTTTTGCAGGGGCGCCAGTAATTTTGCACGGTTTTCTTTGGCGAGCGAAAATTTGCAGATTAAATCAATAGTCTCAGCGGAATTTGTTTTTAAACCGGCAAAGACCAGGGGATTCACCGGCATCGTTATTCCCCCGCCCACCGGCACGATACCGGCTATCTCCTGCGGATAAAGCAACGCCATCTGCAGGGCAATAGCCGCTCCCAGGGAATGGCCGACAATAACAGGCCGCGCTAATTTCAGTTCATCCAGCAAAGCTTTGACGGCGCGGGCATAGTTTTCCACCTTGTTTTCACCGCTGCCGGAAGACCGGCCGTGACCGGGCAAATCAAGCGCAAAAACATTATATCTCTTGCGCAGTTTCGCGTATTGATGCGACCACATGCTGTGATTGCTTCCCGAACCGTGAATGAAAACCAGGCTGATTTTCCTGTCTCCTTCTTCACTGTTGCCGGTCCAGCAGGCAATTTTACCCGACACGATATTGAAATATTTCAGCATAATTAATTCCTTCGCTTTATGAACTATCATAAATAAGAAAATATATGCAATGAAAGAATCGCAGATATTTTCCCCGCTGCTTTGCCATGTTCAGCATTAGGGGATTTATTTTGCACAGCGGGGGCTACCCGAATATGATTTATATTGACAGCAGGCCATGACCTGTGTTTTTCTTTTCCACGTCCAATTTACATAATGCAGAGCATAACCTGATAATTCAAAAGTCACGCGAGGGCCACAAGGGGAGGATTCGCAAATGCTAAGAGATAAGAAAATTGCCGTCATCGGCGGCGGCACGATGGGCAGCATAATCGCGGAAGGTTTGGTTGCACGCAAAAGCGTTACCTCAAGCGACATTATCATCACTGATATTGATCCCGCCCGTCTGGAACACATTCGCTCCGTAATGGGATTACAGGCTGCCTCCGACAATATTTCCACTGCAAAAAATGCCGATATAATTATTATTGCCGTCAAACCACAAAACATGGCGGCCACTCTTCAGGAAATAGCAACCGTTATTGATAAATCCAAACTCATTATTTCAATTGCCGCGGGAATTCGCAGTGAGTTTATCGAGGGGCACTTAAAGCCCAAATCGCGGGTTACCCGGGTAATGCCCAATACGCCCGCGCTAATCGGCGAGGGAGCCGCGGCTATCGCCAAAGGAAGTTTCGCCACAGCGGCGGATGTTAAAATTACCCGTCATATTTTCGATCACATCGGCATAACTGTCGAAGTTGAAGAAAAATTGATGGATGCCATAACCGGCTTGAGCGGCAGCGGTCCCGCATATTGCTTCGTCATAATCGAAGCGCTTACCGATGCCGGTGTGCAGATGGGTTTATCGCGGAACGTCGCCGCGAAACTGGCGGCACAGACGATGCTGGGCGCGGCTAAACTTTGCCTCAAGGGGGATAAGCACCCGGCACAGTTGAAGGATATGGTCACGTCACCGGCCGGCACAACTGCAGCAGGGCTGAAAGCTTTAGAGGATGGAAAAATCAGGGCAACGTTGTTATCAGCGGTGGAAGCGGCAACCAAGCGCTCCAAAGAACTGGCCAGCGGGAAATAAGGCTGCTTTTTAAAAATAGAAAGCCGTTTTAAGCTGCAGCGGCAAAGTAAACTGAATATGATTTTGTTTGTCGCGACCGCTTGCTAAATCGTTGACAAAGCATTCATTTTCAACGCCTAGTGAGCCGTTCAAATAATTTACTGCCCAGTAATAATGAAACGCCGACAGGATTTAAACAGTATCGTCATTTTTATCCGCTTCGTCCGATGAAACCGGCGGTTCTTTTATCTCCTGACGCTCTTCCGGTTCTTTATGTTCCGACGGTGTAATGAAAAAACCAAGTTGTTCCACCGGGTGGCCCGGCAAAACCGGCAGCGGAGTTGCCACGTCGGCAATTATTGCTTCTGTACTCTGCGGAACATTTCTTTCCCCGTTAATTGCTACCGGGATTTCATCCGGTAACATATTTTGCTGTTTTAACTCTGACGTTTTTTTCCTACGACCACGGCGGCGGCGGGATTTCTTTTTACCCGGCTTTTCTGTGGCGGTGTGCTCTGCCAGTTTTGGTTCGGCGCTTTTGTCCTCTGTTTCGGCGGCGGCATCGGCTGCGGACGCTTTCGTTTCCTTTATCGCCGCAGGGCAGGGACTTTCTTTCAGAATATGCTGCATTTCCACATTATCCCACGGCATATCCGGGTTGCCTGAAATGTAAAGAGAAAGACCAAAAGCACTTTCCAGATTCAAAAGCTCGCTGCGTTTCAGGTTAAGAATGTAGCTCGCAATTTCGTGCGGCAGCGTTATGCGCAAATCGCAGTAGATACCCTTAACCACTTCCGATTCGATTTTACGGAATGCTCCCAGCGCGGCATACTCCAGCGATGGACGCAGTCCGCTGCCCTTGCAGTAAGGGCAGGTCATATAGCTGATTTCCTGAATTGTTGATTGCTTCTTCTGCCGCGATAATTCCAGAATGCCGAATTTGGAAATGCGGGATAGTTGAATCCGCGCACGGTCCACACTCAGCGCTTTTTTGAATAACTTTTCCACTTCCGCGTTGTGTTTTTTATCCATCATGTCAATAAAATCAATAACAATCAGGCCGCCGAGGTCACGCAGGCGCAGTTGCCGCGCAATTTCCTCACAGGCGTCAATATTCGTTTTAAAAGCGGTTTCTTCAATATTTCTTTTATTGGAACCGCGTCCGGAATTGACGTCAATCGAAATCATGGCTTCCGTCGGATTGATTATGATGTAGCCGCCGGATTTAAGATCCACCCGTTCCTGATAAATAAGACGAATCTGCTCTTCCATCTGATAGCGTTCAAAAATGGGAATTTTTTCCTTGTAGAGCTTAATCATCTTTGCGTGGCGGGGAGCCACCGCCTGCAGATAGGAACGCATCTGGCGATAGGTATCAGCATCATCCACCAGAATTTCTTCAATTTCCGGCGTCAGGTAATCGCGCAGACTGCGCACGCCGAAGTCGGTTTCCTGATGAATCAGCGCCGGTGCGCTGATGCCCTTAGCCCTTTTCTGTATTTCTTTCCAGAGACGCAGTAAATGCTGATAATCACGGATTATTTCCTGCTTGGTGCGATTGATGCCTGCCGTGCGGACGATACATCCCATGTCATCGGGGATTTTTATCTGATCCATCAGAGTTTTAATTTTCTGACGGTCTTCTTCATTTTCAATTTTTCGCGAAATGCCGCTGCCCGGTTTATTAGGCAGCAATACGACATATCTGCCGGGCATGGAAATATAGGAAGTCAGAAGCGCGCCCTTGTTGCCGCTTACCTCCCTGACTACCTGAACGATTATTTCCTGTGAGTTTTTCAGCGCCGTCCGGCCGTTTTCCTGCTCGGTGAAGTAATCAGGGCTGACATCCCGCAGCGGTAAAAAACCGTCCTTACCGCCGCCGAAATCAACAAAGGCCGCCTGCAGACCGCGTTCTACTTTCAGTACCTTACCTTTGTAAATGTTGCCCGTAATGGGATCTTTGACCGACATCTGAATGTTGAACTCAATCAGTTTGCCTTTTTCATCAACGGTTGCCATGCGCTTCTGTTCTTTGTGAACAGCGTTAATGAGCATAACCTGTTTCATAAATGTCCTTTGGTCGGACTGCATAAATCGTTTTTATACGACAATAAAGAGCGAGGCTTGATGCCGGCTCTTCAGATATACAGCCCAACGTTTATATTTAGAGAAAGGCGCTGACATCGCCTTTTCCTATTCGAATAATTTCAATCTCGTCATCAACCAGGCTGATGACGCTGGAAGGCTCCGGATTAATGATACCGCCATCAATTATTTCATCCACGGTACGCCCGAAGCATTCCTTGATGGCGGCCGGATTGCCCAGATCCTCACCTGCGGCATTTTTCACGCTGGTGCTGATAATCGGATGCCCCAGTTCCCGCACCAGGCTGAGGCAAATTTCATTTGCCGGTACTCTTATGCCAGTTGTTGACCGTTTGGGCAAGATTATTTTTGGTACCAGGCGCGATGCTTCCAGAACAAAGGTGTAGGGACCGGGCAGCAACCGGCGCATTGTCTTATAGGCATAATCGGTTACTTTGGCGTACTGGCTGATATGCTTTAAATCGGAACAGACGAAACTGAGCTGTTGCTTTTTATCCCGTCGTTTGATTTCGTAAATTTTCTCAATGCCTTTTTTACTGAACAGATCACAGCCCAGTCCATAGACCGTGTCGGTCGGATAAATGATTACTCCGTCCTCCTGCAGGATTTCCACTGCTTTTTTGATGAGGCGCATTTGCGGATTCTGATTGTGAATGGACAGCATTTCAATTCCTGATACCAATTAGCTTAATCGGGCCGACGTTACTGGTTGTATCGTTATCCGTTTTAAGCCGAAACGGTATAATACCGGTATATTAGAATGACATATATCAGGAATTGAGACCTTTGGCAATCAAACCCTGGCGAATTCTTAACTTCTATCAGGAATAGCCTGCAACTGAAGCAACGGCAGGAATAACATTAACCATGTAAAACGTCGGTTTTTTCATCTTCTTCCTCTTTACTGCCGCCGCCGGCGTGTTCTCTGAAGACGCCAAAGACGCTGAGAACAACGAGAGTCGCTCCCGCTACTGTCCATAGCGTAATGGCTTCTCCCAGGAAAAACCAGCCTAAAAATACGGCCAGCACCGGGTTCACAAAGGCATACGTCATCATAACATTAATTGGCAACAGCCGCAGAGCGCTGACAAATGAACTGTAAGCAAGCACCGAACCGAAAATTATCAGATACCCCCAGGCGAGCCATGCAATTGTAGTAGGACGCGCCAATGGCTCATTAAACAAAAAGGAAAGAAAGACAAATATCAGGCTGGCCAAAAACGTCTGATATCCCGAAAGCGTAAAATCAGAAATATTCAGCTGGTTATGTTTCTGAATCACAGAGCCAATGGCCCAACACACTGATGCGCCCACAAGTGTCAAACCCGAGATAAAATCAGAAATATTATTGACGGATAAAGCAGGGTACATTAATACAAAAATACCACACAAGCCAAGAAATAAAGACAGGATCAATAATACCGATGGCCTTTTCTTATCAAGGATGGATTCTATTAATGATGCCCAGACTGGCGTTGTACAAACAAGCAAAGCAGCCAGCCCCAATTGAACATGCTGTTCCGACCAGATCAAAAGACCGTTGCCGCCAGTCCAGAGAAAAAATCCGGAAGCGGCAATGACGCAGAGCTCTTTGCCGGTGATGGCAATTCTTTGCTTACGCAGCCAGGCAATTGACAGAAAATATAGCAGCAATGGCTTAACCTAAAATTTCCAAACTGCCGGATTGAGGAATTGCTCAAAAACAAAAGTGCGAAAGATTCTTGACACTACACGGCGGAAAGCCGCTGCCTTCGGAAACAGCAACCCGTATCGCCAGATATGTGCTGCTCCAGACAACATAAACGATTAATAAGTGAAATAATCCGGGCTTAGATAAATTCGGCATTATCTTTTAGAAATATTACCTGTGGTCAATTATGAGCAAAGAAGAGATTTGACACGTCTGATTACACTTCCTTCAAGGAACTTCCGTCACCTGTTTTTTCTTCTTTTATAGCTTTCTTTATTCTTGATAAATGATCATTCGTATCTTCCTGGATGTGTTTAATAATTGCTTTCACATCAGGATCACCGGAGATAAAATAATCATATAACTTCTTTTCAATAATTGACTGTTCAAAATCATTGCTTAAAGTCAATGCTTTCAATAACGAAATTTTATTTGCTTCAGTTTCGGCATACACCTTTTTTACATTGTCTATAAATAGCTGCACTGTGTAAGTTTTTGTCATTTTTTCATCAAAGCTTGCTTTCCCCTCTTCAGCCAGAAGATGAAGCTTTTTTGCCTGATCTGCATGCTCTCTTTCTTCCTGCACCAGCGTATCCCATAAATCTTTACGGCCGGGATATTTACCGGAAAAAAGTTCATAAAGACCAGCTAATTCCAGTTCGAGCTGTTCTAAAAGTTCTAATATCCTCTTCTGATAGTCTTTTAACATTGGTTAACTCCTCTTTTGTTTCGCATTTTAATTCCAAAAGCAGTATCCGTTACCATAAATGCCCCGCAAAAATAGTTCGCTAATATATATCAATACCTACTCCCTCGAGTGATTCGAGTTTTTCGATAAGAAAATGAATATCTCTCTTGTTGTTGATAATACTGCCGTGTTGGGGAGCAATAATATCAATATCCAGTTTTTTAATTACCTTCATGGCATATTGCAAAGCTTTTCCCGCAGGAATCATTTTCTGATGAAACGATAAAATATCCGGCAGCGGGCAATAATCTTTCCCGTTGATGCAATTATTATAGTCTTTACATTCAATGCAGGCATCATCTAAGGCCAGAAATAAATCCCATCTTCTGGAATAGCTCCCGAAAAGATCACTGCTGAAAAGCGTTTTTGTGTTTTGATCATAAGTGACAAAACTACCGGGACTGTGTGAATACGGAGTTTCAATGAATTGCAGAGTACGGTTATTGAGTTTATAAATATTGTTAAAATCATGAATTGATTTCAGCATACCATGCTTTTCTTTTTCCAGATAATAATTGATAAAAACATTATTATCCGACTCGGAAAGTATGAGCAGGTTATCATTCTCGCATATATCAACCATATTGGGCACTGATCCGCACAGATCAGGGTCATAGTGCTGATAGATGAGGGCGGATATCTGTTTCGGATTTACCCCCGCCTGCAGAATCTTCATCATTACCACGGCAAAATCCGGCCTGCTCCCACTATCAATGACGACTACCTTATCTCCCTGCACAACAAGATAAGGGTTACAATGAAAATTTGTGGCTTCTTCATAAAAACCGACCCAATAAATTCCGTCAGCAACGGTTATCGGCCTGTCATATTTTATCTGTTGTTTCATGGAGGTTATGTCTCCTTCACCGCAAAATAAGCTTTCATGCTCTCTTTGTTTTTTAAACTTATCATGCCTCTTTCCCGGTATTCAAAAAAACCGGCAGTTTGAAGATATGTGGTTTCCGATATATTGACTTTCCCTTCTTCTCCTGCTGATTCAAACCGCGAAGCGATGTTGACATTATCTCCGAATACATCGAACTGCATTCGTTCCTTCCCTACCACTCCGGCCATAACTGTACCGGTATGAATACCGACGCGCATCTGAAGATTACTTTTATTGAGAATGTTAAAATCAGCAAGAAATCTCTGCAAGGAAAGACCGGCCCGGACAGCCTGAGCCGCATGATTTTCCAGTTTAGATGGCGCTCCAAAAACAGCCATATAGGCGTCTCCGATAGTCTTAATTTTTGTTCCGTTGTAAGAAGCAATCAGATCATCAAAAGAGATGAATATCCTGTTTAAAATATCAATGAGCATTGCGCCGGAAATATTTTCCGCAAGCTTTGTAAATCCGATAAAATCGGAAAATAAAATAGTACACTCATAAGGCCTGGGCGCAAACATTCCTTCGTATTTTATCTCATCGGCGACTTTGACAGGCAAAGTGTTTTTTAATAAGGCATCAACTCTTTTTTCCAGATCAACATAGCGCCGGATTAATTCCTTTAAGATTCTCTTTTGAACGGCATTATCTCCTGCTGCGGCAACGGCCTCGATATAATCATGAGCCAGATCATTTAATGTTTCAAAGTCGTCTTTTTTAGTACAAAGCGTTAAGATTGATTCTGTTTTCATGGTTTTAAAAATCCTGTCCATTTCTTTAATCTAAGCAGATGGAACACAGAGCAACGCTGTTAACTTTTCAGCTTCCTTCTTGAAAAACAGGGGCAACAGCGTCCTGATTTTTACTTTTTTCACGCAGCGTATAAAATTTTACTATGCTGGCGTAGCCTGACGAATACCTACCGCAATGTTTTCACGACGCTTTCCAGTCTCGTTTTTATCTCATCGTCACCCAGCGCATCAGAAAAATCCTTAAGCCACTGCCGAATATAAGCAATATCAATCTTGGGTATTCTCAGCAAGATGCCTCTGACGTCTTCTATATCGCGCGGCCTTCCGGCAACGATTTTTTGAATAACTACATCTTCGGGCGCGGCAAAATTTACTTCCTGATTAAGTATTCTGACTTTTCTTGCTCTCGCTATTGCCTGCTGTTCATAGAGTGAAAGTGAAAAAACAAAATCAATCCTTATCCCCGTTTCTTCATGCATTACCGGTAAAACCATTGTCTTGCGAACGAAGGTCTCGATATTTTCCGGCAATATTTTAAGCGCCAGATCAGCGACAAGAGAAATAATGCTTTTGAGTTTGTCAACATCAACACCGAGCGTTATATCAATGTCACGCGTTAACCGCGGCTCGCCATAAAGCAAAACAGCCTGCCCCCCGATAAGCATATAGGGAATATTGCGGCGTTCAAGCTCAGAGCTTATTGAACAGATTATCTTTTCAAACATGAATTAAGTATTCCGGCTACTTTGATGTCAACTTCTATCCCCGCCAGCGGATCTTTAAAAGGTATTATACCCAGTGACTTGGCCTCCTGCCACATGGCGGAAAAGATACTAAATGCTTTTTCGGGAGAAATTTTGCCTTCTTTATTGGCCAATGAATCCTCAAACTCTTTTAAAATATGACTGTTTTTTATCATCTGGCTACCTGCATATTTGTAACTTAAGGTAAATACCTGATATTAATGTACATCAATCTCTCGGATATGTCTATATTTATTCAATTTATAAATACGAAAAACAAGTCAGCTAAAAAGGCTGTTGCAAATTATTAGTGTTATGTCCACGGAATTATCCGAAAGATGCCATACTGGAAAAAGTGATGGTTGGATGAAGCGGAGAGATTTGGAGCGCAAATTACGAATAGCCGGTTGTTATCTCAAGCGGTAAGGCAATTCTCATTCACTTTGGATCAATCCGAAAAACGGTATTATAGAAACAGTTCCAAGACACGCAGAAAATAAAAGAACCTTCGGCAAAAAGATTTTGATAAATATCTATACTTAATGACGATTGTCGTCAGTTGACGGCAATCTGCTGTGAACTCAGAATTTTAAAGCACCCATCCCTCTGCTGACTTCCACAACCGAAGAAAGAATGACCAGACACATGTTGCCCCGCACAATTGTTCATCCGTTGCACTGGATAATGCATCGGGCAAGTTTCCGAGCGCTTGTTTTTTCAAAAACTCTTGCCCCCCTCTTCTATAATCCTCATCCGGCCAAAAGCTTTTTTTCAATCCATAAATTTCTATAGAAAAGCACGGTATCGGTAATGACCATCAGCAGATTTATAATATAAAAGACTATAACCCCGTCTGCATGGTAAAATATTTTATGGAGAACCCCCGCGACATAACCGACCAGAACGACATAGAGAAAAAGCAGGCTCTTCCCCTTTGTGGAACGGGATTTGTAGGATTTGTAGATGGATAGAGGCCAGGCGAGGCCGAAACAAAGCAACATCATAATTTCAAAAATACTCATAAAAAATCCTTAATGCTGCATGGCAGCTTCTGTTATCGAGTCAACCCGAAATGAGCAGTCTTTAAAGTGTACAAGGCCAATTTAGCAGATCGAAGCCATATTTGCATTTGCCGTCTTGAAGTTAAGAATCTCGAATTTTATGGTTTATCATCCTGCCGATAGGTATTCCGGATTTGATTATCTTTTTTTCATGCTCGATTAATATAACAAAGCCCCCTCTGATTTCTCAAAGGGGGCTTCCTGTTTTAAATCCGGCGGCACCTACTCTCCCACACAGTCGCCCATGCAGTACCATCGGCGCAAGAGAGCTTAACTTCCGTGTTCGGGATGGGAACGGGTGTGACCTCTCTGCGATAGCCACCGAAATATACCTTATTATCGGCAAATCTTCTTATTTGCCCTTCGACAAGCTCAGGGTGACAATTACTGTCATGGTGAGCCAGTCGAACCATATAATTGCGTGACAATGCATATCGCTAGTTTAAAGCTGAACCAGTTAATAATAAGACCATATCACGGGCTATAGCCCTCCGCCTAAGCGGGATAATTCTACTTACGCTTTGAGCTAATCCCGATTAATCGGGATGATGCTCAAAGCGAGTATCATTATAATAATTATTATGGTCA
>JAKLDS010000090.1 GCA_022703375.1 Deltaproteobacteria bacterium
GAAAAAAACACGGATGGGCTGATTGTAGCTAATTTGCGTCATAAATCAGCGCTGGAGAAAACAGGGAATTTTATCGGCAAGGCCAAAGACAGCATCGGAAAGGGTTTATCACCGGAATTTGCCGCTTTTGATTTACAGGAAGCGATACGCAGCCTGGATGAAATAACAGGCAGAAAAATTGGCGATGATGTTCTGGATAAGGTATTTTCCAGCTTTTGCATCGGTAAATAGGAATATCTTTGAAATATACCATGATAATCTGAAGGTCAAAAGAGAGAATGCAAATCCGTCTGTTGTTGCCAGCCTTCAGATTGCCTGCTGTTTCCTGCCTTTCGCTTATTTTACACGGACGGCACAACCGGCGGGTAAACAACTTTTCAGTTTAAAAAATTATAATAACATCAGAGTTTAACTTTTGATTGACTGTATGACGGCGATAATTTACGTTTTCTCGGATAAATATTACATTGATAATTTATCGGTGGCTCGGTCCGCCTTTATTAGCGGGATAAAGGCTGTTGTTCTGCTGAGTCTAACGCTCAGAGTATGGGAAAGGCGAGAAGACCAATACAAACAGGGATGGTTTCTTACCCGACTTATCCGCTATCAGGGTTAAGTAAATTGATTTAATAAAATCATCAGTGCCCGTTAAATAAACGATTTCAAGTCATAACCTTTGACAATATTAACAGTTGAATTAATTTGGCAAGCAAAAGGAGCGGAGAAATGAACAGACAGACGATATACAAAAAATGGTGGATAGGGACCGCTATAATAGTTGCTATAATTGCCGTATTATTAATTTTAAATTTAATCGGCCAACCTGACCGACCGGAAATATCTTCAAAAAATTCGCCGCAGGCCAGTAAAGAATTTAGAATGATGTCTCCGGCAGAACATATATCCCATTCTAAAAAGTCAATTGAGATGAAAAATTATGTTGCAGCAATAACCCACCTTGATGCAATACCGAAAGAATCTCCGGAGTATGCAGAAGCAACAATACTGCGGAATCAAATAAATGAAAATCAGAAAAAGCAGGCGATAGAAAATAAAATAGCAGCTGATGATCGCAATCTAAAAGAAATTGACGCAAAAATTATTGATATGAAGACCAAACTAAAAAAAGACTACGCTACCGCCGATGATGTAATGATTTTCCTGCATTATGTTACTATACTGGAAATAATAGAGAATAGATATAAAAACGGCAGCAGCGATTCTGAAAAACGGCTGCAGGCAACAGCAGCGGCCCTGCTGCCGAAAGCTCAGCAAGCACTCCGGGAGGTTTATGCCTCATCAGTGGAAGATAATTTAATTAAGGCAGGCATGAATGCACGCGTTAGAGCGGAAGGAAAGGGCAAAGAAACACTCCGCATTACTTACGCACTGATGTCACATCCTCTTGTCTATAAATTACAACAAGAGATTAAAATAGATGAAAAGGCAAAGGATGCAGGATTTTCAAAACTGATTTACACAAATGGTTTTGCCGGTTCATCGGGCAGTACCTGGAACGTCAGCCTGAAATGATTGGCATCACGTTTCGTTTCGCAAACATTGAAGTAAAACCGAAAAATATTATGTCAAATCCAACAGCCGGCCTTTATATTCACATTCCTTTTTGCCTCAGCAAATGCGCTTATTGCAGTTTCTGCTCGATTGAATCAGTCAGATTAATTCCACAATATATAAAAGCGCTGGCAAGAGAACTTGAATTTTACAGGCGGTACTTTGGCGAATTCGCTACGGTTTATCTGGGCGGCGGCACGCCTTCCCTGCTGAAGCCCGGTGAAATTGATTTAATTTTTCAAGCCATCCGAAAAAATTACATAATTAAAGCCGATGCAGAGATAACGCTGGAAGCCAATGCCGGAGATATTTCTGCGGAGTATCTGAAAGAATTGCGTGCTATCGGCATCAATCGCCTGAATGTCGGCATCCAATCATTTAACGATAAAGTGTTAAAAATATTAGGACGCCGGCATGACGCAAGGCAGGCTGTGTCGGCAATTACTGCCGCAAAACAGGCCGGTTTTAAGAATCTGGGAATAGATTTGATTTACGGTGTTTACGGTCAAAGCATTAAATTGTGGGAAGATACGATTAAACAGGCATTGGCATTTATGCCGGAGCATATTTCCTGTTACCAATTGTCGCTGAATGAAAAAACGCCGTTGGGCAGGAAATACCAAAGCGAAGGCTGGCGGATACCTGCGGAAAATCTTGCTATTGAATATTTTAATGTTACGGCTGATAGGCTGGAAGGCGAGGGCTATCTTCACTATGAAGTTTCCAACTTCGCACGCCGGGAGAAATTTATTTCACGTCATAACACGCGTTACTGGCGGCATGAACCTTATTTGGGTTTGGGAGCGTCGGCGCATTCTTATCTTTCAGGCAGGCGTTGGTGGAATAAAAACGTGGTTGCCCGATATATAAAAGATATTGCCGTTGACAAAAATCCCGTGGCAGCAAGCGAGCAACTGACGGATGACCAATTGCGGCTTGAAGAGCTTTTCCTCGGTTTGCGCACCAAGAGAGGCATTAATATAAAATATTATAAAAGGCTCTACGGGGTTGATCTGATAAGTGATAAAAAAGCAGTTATTGAAGCGTTAATCAAAAATAAATTAGTGATAAAACAGGGCGGCTTTTTGCGGCCGACACGGGCGGGAATGGCCGTAGCTGACAGTCTGGCGCTGATATAAAATTATGGGCAAGGAGTCGGATGCGGAAACCGGCAGGCGGAATTTTTACGGCGACAGTTTACCGCAGGACGCAGGAATCGAAGCATATTCCCAGACAAACAATTGACTTTTTTTGTTGATGTGCTATTTACGGCAAATATTATATAAAAACGGCCATTAATATCAGGAGGATGATGTGAAAATTAATGTAAAAAAAGGGGCAATAGACAAAACGGCCGCGGATGCGATAATCCTGACCATGTTTCAGGAGGAAAAAGAGTTGCCGGCCGATGTGGCGGCAATTGACGCAAGATGCGGTGGAATAATCGGTGAAGTAATAAAGAACGGAGACATTTCCGGCAAACCGTCGCAGGTATCGGTTGTTTATATAAAAGGGAAAGTGCCGGCAAAAAGAATTGTGCTGGTTGGCTTGGGCAAAAGAAATGAAATTAATCCGGAAAAAATCAGGGAGGCTTTTGCCCGGGCCATGCAAAGCCTGCGCAATCTTAATGTTAAGGAAGCGGCGACGGTCATTGATTTCAGTATTATGCCGAATGCAAAAGATAAACTTATCCAGGCGATAGCCGAAGGGGCGTCGCTGGGTCTTTATCAATATAATAATTATAAAACAGTCGGCCTGGAAGATGTCAGGGAGATTAAACAGCTCAATATTGTTGCCGGCGAGAAGGATTATCTCCTGATTGATGCGGAAATCAAGAAAGCGAAAATAATAACGGATGCGGTTTGCATGGTCCGCGATCTGGTTTCCTCTCCTGCCAATGATATGACCCCCTCTATCATGGCGATAAATGCGATGGAAATTACCACCAGGAGAAATATTTCCTGCCGAATACTGAACAGAGAAAAAATGGCTGAATTCGGAATGAATGCGCTACTGGGAGTTGCCGCAGGCAGTTGCGAAGAGCCGAAGTTCATTATTCTGGAATACTGGGGAGGCAAAAAAAGCGTTGCGCCAATCGTTCTCGTCGGCAAAGGCCTGACTTTTGACAGCGGCGGCATAAGCATCAAACCAGCGGAGAAAATGGATGAGATGAAGTCTGATATGTCCGGAGGCGCAGCGGTTTTAGGTGCGCTCGCGGCAGCTGCTGATTTGAAACTGAGACAAAATATCATTGGTTTGATTCCCGCCACGGAAAATATGCCCAGCGGAACAGCCCTGAAACCGGGCGATATCGTCAAATCATATTCGGGAAAAACCATCGAAATCGTCAATACCGATGCGGAAGGACGGCTGATTCTCGCTGATGCTCTGACATATGCCTGGAAATACAAACCGGCTGCCATTATTGATTTGGCGACTCTGACCGGCGCCTGTATCATCGCGCTGGGAGATGATGTTATCGGTATGCTCGGAAACGACGAAGGACTGAAACGCCAGATAGCCGAGGCGGCAAAAGCTTCCGGTGAGTTGGTGTGGGAACTGCCGCTTTGGGAAATGTATTCCGAACCTATAAAGAGCGATATTGCCGATTATAAAAACAGTGGCGGACGCGCCGGCAGCACAATTACCGCGGCGGCTTTTCTGAGCAAATTTGTTGGTGATTATCCCTGGGTTCATCTGGACATCGCCGGGCCGGCCTGGAGAAATAAGGAAAAGCCTTATATCCCCAAAGGCGCTTCCGGTGTCGGTGTGCGTTTAATCATAGAATTCTTAAAGAACTACCCGGGAAAATAAAAAAATGCCGTGCCTGCTGAAAATAAAAGATTTGGTTACGGTGTTCAATACTGTGAAAGGAAAAATCACAGCGGTGGATGACGTTTCCCTATGTATCGAGGAAGGGGAAACGCTGGGCATTGTCGGAGAATCGGGCTGCGGTAAAACAATGCTGGCTCTTTCCATCATGCGGCTTATTCCGCCCAACGGTGAAATAGCCGGGGGAAGCATTTCTTTTCGCGGCGAAGAACTGCTGAAAAAATCCGAAGAGGAGATGCGGCGCTTGCGTGGCAGTGAAATAGCCATGATATTTCAGGAGCCGATGACTTCTTTGAATCCTGTCATCCGGATAGGCGAACAAATAGCGGAAGCCATTCGTTTACATCAGGGTCTGGCCGCGCGCGATGCGCACGCCTTGAGCATCAGACAGCTTGAAGAGGTAGGGATACCGGAGCCGCAGCGCCGCGCGCTGGATTATCCTCATCAGTTAAGCGGCGGAATGAGACAGCGTGTCATGATTGCCATGGCCATGTCCTGTCATCCGCGGCTGTTGCTGGCCGATGAGCCGACAACAGCTCTGGATGTCACCATTCAGGCGCAGATTCTGGATTTGATTGACGCACTGAAGAAGAAAAACAATATGTCGGTTTTACTGATAACCCATGACCTGGGGATAGTTGCGCAGTCCACCCAGAAAGTGGCTGTTATGTATGCCGGCAAAATAGTGGAAATGGCTGACGTTGACGACATCTATTCTGCACCGAAGCATCCCTATACCCGTGGCCTGATGGAATCAATACCGGCCAGATGCCCGGATCAAAACGGCTATTTGAAAACTATTCCCGGTTCAGTTCCCAGTTTATACGACCTTGCCCCCGGCTGCCGTTTTTATGATCGTTGTTCGCTGGCTTTTGATAAATGTTCAAGGCAGGAGCCCAATCTTGAGGAAGTGGCGCCGGGCCATCTGGTTTCCTGCTGGAAATGCAACAGTAACTAAATTGCGAAATGACTGGCTATCATGAATAAACCGTTAATGAACATTCGCTCACTGAAAAAAGTATTCAAACTGAGCAGCGGCTTCATCAGGGCGCAGGAAAGAAATCTGGTGGCGGTCAATAATATCAATCTGGATATTGATGAGGGTGAAACACTGGGTCTTGTCGGCGAATCGGGCTGTGGCAAATCAACGCTTGCCAAAATTATTCTCCGTCTGGAAAAACCATCAGCGGGAAATATCTTGTTTAAGGGGAAAGATATTATTTCGTTTGACAGAGTTCAGCTCAAAGCATACCGCCGCAATGTCCAACTCATTTTTCAGGATCCATATTCCTCGCTCAATCCCCGGAAAACGGCAGCCGGGATAATTAGAGAACCGCTGACAATTCATAACGTAGCGGACAACAAAAAGCGCGACTCGCTTGTTGAAGAAATGATGTTGAAAGTCGGTTTAAGCGCGCAACATGCCAAGAGGTATCCGCATGAATTCAGCGGCGGGCAGCGCCAGCGGCTGGGAATTGCGCGGGCGCTGATTTTGCAGCCGCAATTGATAATTGCCGACGAACCAGTTTCGGCGCTGGATGTTTCCATTCAAGCACAAATACTGAACCTGCTCAAAGATTTGAAAAAGGATTTCGGCCTTACCTATTTATTTATCTCGCACGATTTGAATGTCATCCGCCATATGTCGGACAGAATTGCAATTATGTATTTAGGCGAGATAGTGGAACTGTCCTCCAATCATGATATTTATGAAAATCCCCTGCACCCGTATACCCGGATGTTGCTGGCGGCGGCCCCGGTTTGCAATCCCCGCATTAAAAAAAATGTTATTGCTGTCCGGGGGGAGGCAGTTGCGGAAAATAACCGCGGCTGCGCTTTTCAAAACCGCTGCGCATACCGAACAGGAATTTGTTCTGAGCAGGAGCCCCCGCTCGCCGACAGGGGTAATAACAGGTATTGTGCCTGCCACAGGGCCGGTGAAATATAGGAAGCCTATGCCTGAGGAAAAAGTCTTTTTTACCAGTAGTTCCCTGCATCTGGAGGGTTTGCTGGACGGGATTTCCGGACAAAACGGTGTTGTTATCTGCCATCCGCACCCCCTGATGGGCGGTACCATGCACAATAATGTTGTCGAGGCAATTCAGGAGGTGTTTGCCGCGGAAAATTATGCGACTTTACGCTTTAATTTCCGTGGAGTCGGCGGAAGCCAGGGTGCGTATGACGAAGGCAGAGGAGAAAGTGAGGACATTCGCGCAGCCTGCCACTTTATGAAAAGTATTGGCTGTCAGAATGTTAATTTTGTTGGATATTCTTTCGGTGCCTGGGCAGGCGCGCAATTAATCGCCCGGGAAAATATTTTTACCGTGAATATCTTCGTGGCCCCGCCAATTGATATTCTTAAATTCGACTTGGTAAATCTCCAAAATAAAATAGCGCTTGTTATTTGCGGTGAAAATGATCAGTTCTGCTGGTCGGCTTCCCTTGAGCAAATGATAAAAAAGATAAAGGCGCAGAAAATTGTGATACGGG
>JAKLDS010000091.1 GCA_022703375.1 Deltaproteobacteria bacterium
TGGTCGTTTTGCTCCCAAATATCTCCTCGCCGCCGGAAACATTTTGGAACAAATCTAAGGCTTGCTCCAGGTGATTCCAAAACTCTTCCGTCATCGGCGGACTCAGATATTTGGAATCGCTTATCTTCCGTTGCGCCTTGTTTTATTTGCCAAAATATTCCCTGATTGGCTGCTCAAAGCAATTTTGGGGCAAATTAATTTACTCAGTGCATTAATTAATCTGAATGTTTAATTGCCGGAGTAATAAAATTTATTGAGTATTAAGCTCTTCTATAGTAAAAACCCCCGCGTGGGCGATTAGCTCAGTTGGATAGAGTACTGGCCTCCGAAGCCAGGTGCCGTGAGTTCGAGTCTCACATCGCCCACCATTTTCCATATAATTACATGGCTTGATTTACAAACATTTAATTTAACCAGGATTGAAACGTGTCTTTTTCAGGAAAGGTCGCAATTGTTACCGGAGCATCTTCCGGAATTGGCAAATGTGTCGCCGAACTATACGCAAAAGAAGGAGCGGCGGTTATCCTTTCCGACATCAACGAGGCCTCTGGTGAAAAAACGGCGGAACAAATCCGTCTGGCGGGAGGCAAAGCCTGCTTCATCCCCGCTGATTTATCGGAATCCTCAGCCTGCCGGCGGATGGTTGAGGCGGCCCTGGAGAAATTTGGCCGGCTGGATTATGCCTGCAATAACGCCGGGATTGGCGGTGAAAATAACCCGACTGCCGATTATTCTCTGGAAGGCTGGCAGCAGATTATTGCCATTAATCTCTCCGGTGTTTTTTATTGCATGAAATATGAGATTCCGGCCATGTTGCAGACAGGCGGCGGTGCAATTGTCAATATGGCCTCTGTTCTGGGGCAGGTGGGAATTGCCGGTGCTCCCGGATACGTCGCAGCCAAACACGGCGTTGTAGGACTCACCAAAAATGCCGCCATAGAATACGCAGCGCATAACATCCGCATCAATGCCGTTGCGCCGGCCTTCATCAGCAGCACCCGCATGACAGATAAACTTGAAGGCAATCCCAAAGTGCAAAACTTCCTCAGTTCTCTCCATCCGATGAAGCGCCTGGGCAAACCCGAAGAAGTCGCCGGGCTGGTTATTTGGTTGAGCTCAGAGAAAGCTTCTTTTGTCACGGGAGCCTGTTTGCCTGTTGACGGCGGCTATCTCGCCCGCTAGATGCGTAAAGAGACACGAAATCAGGCGCTTTTTCCCTTAAACAAAAGCCTTGATTTCTTGTTTAGTCTGGTATAGAAGCCTATCTCTTAAATTTTTCAGGACTCCTTGCCTGTGGCAAAGATCACAGGCTTTAGAGCCGAAAGGAGGAAATAATGAACAGGT
This sequence comes from Deltaproteobacteria bacterium, assembly GCA_022703375.1. Classification (GTDB taxonomy): domain Bacteria; phylum Desulfobacterota; class Syntrophia; order Syntrophales; family Smithellaceae; genus JAKLDS01. The sequence goes on from JAKLDS010000091.1 coordinate 1,345, forward strand.
ACGAAATTGTAGTTATAGTCAAAGCCGATTTGGCTGAGGAAGAAATCACCAAGCTGACCGAACGCAGTCAGACAATCATCACCGAGCGCAAAGGTTTTATCGCCAAAGTTGATAAATGGGGCAAGAAACGCCTGGCCTATGAAATCAACAAGCAGAAAGACGGTTTCTATTTTTTCATCGACTTTGTCGGCAACGGCGCTATAGTCGCGGAAATTGAAAGAAATTTAAGAATTGATGACCGCATTCTTAAATTCATGACGATTAAAAAGGATGGCGCTCTCACGCCGGAAGGCATCGAGAAGGAACAGACTGTAGTGGAAATCAAGCGCACGCCGCTGATTATTGAACAAGACAGCAGCGCCGCAGTCAACAGTGCGGAGCAGAAACCGGCGGCGGAAACAAAGCCGCGGGCAGCCGCCGCTAAAACAATCAGCAAAGAAACTAACAAAAAAGAGGAGTAAGCCATGGCCATTCAAAATAACGGGGAAAAAACAGCCAGACCGCCCCAGAAAAGATTTTTTCATAGAAAGAAGTTTTGCCGTTTTTGCACGGATTCGAATATCAAAATTGATTACAAGACCCCGCATGTGCTGGGTAATTTCACAACCGAACGCGGCAAGATTATGCCCCGCAGAATCACCGGCAACTGCGCCAAGCATCAAAGAGAACTGACGGTCGCCATTAAACGCGCCCGGACCATCGCTCTTATGCCCTTTGTTACCGCTGAAGGCAGATAGATTATCATTTCACATTATTTGCCGGCCATTTCTTTTCGTGAGATGCGCCGGCAAATTGTTTTATTATTCAATAATCGATAAATATTAACTTTTTTACGGTGACCGCGTAATCAAGTCCGCCAATGAGGCGTGCATATCAGACACAACAACGCCACATCCGGATTTTTTCCCAGGTCATCATGAAATCAGGGTGCTGACCTTGAACATGAAAACTTATTTCCCCGGCAATCCCGCTTTTAAGGCAATCATCAATATCATTATTATCATTGCCCTGTCTGCTGTGGCGCCCGGTCCGGGTTTTTTCCTGCTGGCCATGCTTCCCGCTCTGCTGTTTTTTTACAGCGGCACTTTGGGAAAGTTTAAAATCGGCCTCTTTTTTCTTATTTCATTTTTTCTTTGCTGGGCTGTTTCTTCTCTGCTCAATCTGTCCTTTCAGCCGCTGTCTGTTTTTCTGTTTGGCTTGATGGGAATAGCCATTGCGGAAATCAGCAACCGTAAAGCAACTATCAATAAAATAGTAATATATCCTGCTCTGCTGATACTGGTCTTAGTGGCGGCTTATTTAATTTTGCCCGGTCTGCAACAAAACGAAAATCCGTGGCAACTGATCAAGAGCTATGCCGGCAAACAAATTGACGACACTTGGACTGTTTTGATGCAGTTCCCGCTGGCGAAAGAAGACATCAATTTCTTTAAGCAAAATGAGATTGCTTTTAAATCCGCCTTCCTGAAAATCGTTCCCTCTTTAACCGTTTGCTCGACCGTTTTTATGGTGTGGTTAAACGTCATGCTGGGAAAATTTTTTCTCCATAAAAACGGCGTTGTCCTGCCTCATCTGAGCGGTTTATCGCAGTGGCGGGCTCCCGAAAAATTAATCTGGCTGTTTATTCTATCCGGAGCTGCTTCTTTTATTCCCGATTCAGACATTTCCTTTTTCAGCGTCAATATATTCCTGATATCTTCGTTTATTTATGTATTTCAGGGATTTGCTATAATAAGTTCATTATTTCAAAACAAGAATGTTCCAGGTTTTTTCCGCTATTTCTTTTATATTTTCATTGCCGTTGAACCGTTTCTTATGATAGCAATAGCCATCATCGGGTTGTTTGATTTATGGATTGATTTCCGCAGATTTTTTGTAAAAAAACAGGAATCTTCCTGATACAAAAAATCCACTTCAATTTAGGAGAATTTTAATGAAAGTAATTTTAAAAGAAAACGTTCCTTCTCTGGGCAAGGCCGGTGATTTAGTGAAGGTCAACGACGGTTATGCGCGTAATCTGCTGATTCCCAAAGGCCTGGCTGTTGAAGCCAGTGATAAAAACATGAAAGTATTCGAAGCGGACAGGTTAAACAGCCGGAAAAGAATCGAAAAGGAACATAAGGCGGCACAGGAGCTGGCGGCCGGTCTTAATCAGGTAAAAATTACTATTGCCCGCAAAATCGGCGATCAGGATAAGATATTCGGTTCGGTAACATCGAAAGATATCGAGCTTAAACTTAAGGAAAAAGGCTTTGAAATTGACAAGAAAATGATAGTTCATGACGAGCAGATTAAGGCGCTGGGCGAATTTAAAATCAAGATTAAACTGACCGCCGGCATAGAAGCTGAAATTACGTTGAACGTAGTTGGTGAATAATGACGCCGGGTTTAAAATATCCCCGCCGCCTGACAACCGGATAGTCGCACACTGTGGAGCGAAAAACGCAAGTTAATTTTTGAGAAGATAAGCAATGGCTAAGAACACCGAACCGTCTTTTTACAAAGTGCCCCCGCAGAATCTGGAAGCGGAACAGTCCATTCTGGGCAGCATCCTGCTGGAAAACAGCTCGATCAATGCCGTACTGGAAGTTGTCAGCTCGCCTGGAGATTTTTATAATGAAGCGCATCGGAAGATTTTTGCCGTCATTCTGGAAATATCGGAAAGAGGCGAACCGGTTGATTTGATTACACTGAGCAACGCTCTGAAAGACCGCAAAATGCTCGATGCGGTGGGCGGCGCGCATTATCTTTCATCGCTGGTGGATAACGTGCCTTCCGCGGCCAATGCCGCCAATTACGCCCGCATCGTCAAGGAAAAGGCGATTCTCCGCGGGCTTATCGGATCGGCGACAGAGATAATCAACAGCTGTTATGAAACGGAATCCGATGTCGATCAAATACTGGACAGGGCGGAACACGGCATATTTGAAATTTCCGAAAATAAAGTCCGGCCGTCTTTTTATCCCATCCGCAACATTGTCAAGGAAAGTTTCCGTTCCATCGAAGAACTTTACGCGCGCAAGGAGCTCATCACCGGCGTGCCGACCGGCTTTGACAAGCTCGACGATTTGACTTCGGGGCTGCAGAAATCCGACCTCATCATCGTTGCCGGACGCCCCAGCATGGGAAAAACAGCATTCGCCCTCAATATCGCCCAGTTTGCGGCACTCGATACCAAAATACCGGTTGCCATATTTTCGCTGGAAATGTCCAAGGAACAGCTGGCCTTCCGAATGCTCGCATCCGAGGCCAAGGTTGATTCTCAGCGGCTGCGGAAAGGCTTTCTCGGCGAAACCGACTGGCCCAAACTGACCACTGCCGCCGGCCGGCTTTCCGAAGCTCAACTCTATATTGACGATACGCCTGCCATTACCGTTCTGGAAATGAAGGCGAAATCGCGCCGGCTCAAGGCCGATTCAGGGCTGGGTTTAATTGTCGTTGACTATATCCAGTTGATGCGCTCGAGCGGCTATCGCGATTCGCGCGAGCAGGAAATTTCAGAAATCAGCCGATCCTTGAAAGCGCTGGCCAAGGAACTCAAGGTACCGGTCATCGCCCTTTCCCAGTTAAACAGAAAAGTTGAAGACCGCACCAATCGCCGTCCGCAAATGGCCGATCTGCGGGAATCCGGCGCCATCGAACAGGATGCCGATGTTATCGCTTTCATTTACCGCGATGAAGTTTATAATAAATCAGAAGATAATCCGGAAAAAGGAACAGCGGAAATTATCGTCGCCAAACAGCGAAACGGCCCCACCGATACCATCAAGCTCGCTTTCCTCGAAAAATTCACCAGTTTCGAAAACCTGACCCGCATCGAGCATGCGCCCGGCTGAGGCTCAATAACGCTCCCGCCAGAAAGCATGATTAAAAAGCCCGGCTGCCGGCGTAGCGTTATACAGCGCATCCCAGGCCAGCAGAACTGCCGCCGCCGTCCAGCTCGTTTTCTCTTCCGGCCAGATAACACTGTCGGGATAAGTCACACCCATCCAGTAGGAACCGTCGGCATATCTTTTATCGGCAAGCCAGCTGAAAACCATCCTCGCGCGCGGCAAATCTTCGATTGCGGCCAGCGTCAAAACCAGTTCGGCGGTTTCGGCCATCGTCACCCACGGCCGGTCGGAAACGCAGCGCACTCCCCAGAGGGGCTCAACGAACCGCTCCCACGACTTGTCAATTCTTTTCTTAGCTTCATCGTCCGTCAGAGCGCCGCATAAAACCGGATAGTACCAGTCCATCGAAAAGCGCGCTTTAATCATGTTGAACAGATTGGGCTTTTCTTTAATGGCCTCTCCCAACAGTGTTTTCGCCTTCTCCCATTGCGGACGCTTTTTCCCCAGCTGCGCGGCAATGGCCAGAGCGCATTTGAGACTCATGTAAATGGAGCTGCAGCCTGTCAGGAGAGCCATCTTGTCCGGCACATCTTCACTGTTCTTCGCCCAGTAGATTTCTCCTCCTTCCGCCTGCATATTGACGGCAAACTGAACACCCCGGGAAACAGCAGGCCACATGGCCTGAAGAAACACCCTGTCTCTGGTGATGAGATAATGATGATAAACGCCGACAGCAATATACGAGGAGAAATTAGTTTCTCTGGTGGCATCAATGACTATCCCGTCCTGCGTCCCCGACCACCAGCTGCCGCAGGGCAGCTGTGTTCCGGCGAGCCACCGATAGGCGCGGACGGCATTATCATATAATCCGGCTATGCTCAGTCCCATTGCGCTCTCCACATGATCCCACGGATCGGTCTTGCCGCCCTGCGACCACGGTATTTCGCCGCCGGTTTTCTGCAGGGAAACAATAAAAGCGCCCAGTTCTTCCGCCGATAAGGAACTTTTTTCTTCGCAGGCGGAAACATTTAAATCCATCATCAGCTTTTCCTCAAATACATGACAATGCTCTTGCCCAGCAACGGATTTAGCAATTCTTCAACGAAACGCACCGCCGGCGGCTTTTGCATGATATCCCATTCCAGAAATTTTTTATAATTCCTGACGAGCCAGTGGTCTTCGTTCTTCAACCCGACAGCGCACTTCAACCACCAGTAGGGAGCATGCAGGGCGTGCTTATAATTAATCCGCCAGCAGTCAATACCCCGGCCTCTCAGCAGCCGGTGGAGTTCCTTCTTCCGGTAAATGCGGATGTGGCCGTCTTTCTCGTTATGGTAGGCGGGAGAAATAAACCAGCAGATTCTTTCCGGCAAATAGCGCGGCACACTGAGAACAAAAGCGCCGCCGGGTTTCAATACCCGGACTAACTCTGCCAG
>JAKLDS010000092.1 GCA_022703375.1 Deltaproteobacteria bacterium
TTCCTAACATATTGATTAATAACAGAAAACAAATATAAGGCGCGCCGGCAGACCTTATCATTGTAATGCCTTTCCCCCGCTTTTCTTCAATATTATGTTCAAAGCCGTTTAACGAAATGTGAAAAAAGGGGGAGAGAGAAAGCCCGGGAGCGTTGATAATCAGGTATACGAACCACAAAGTATGCTGCGGTTGATGTCCTTAGCCTGTGGCAAGAGAATTCCACACGTTTCTGAAAATTGTGTTTCATTAGGGCTGGAGCTTCACAATAAATTAAACGGCTTTGCCGGAAAAAGCCGACTTGTTCTTAAAATCTGGCCTCAACCAGCATAAGCTTCGTGACGAAATCACTCCCGGAATCCAGGCTTCATCAATAAAAAAGTCTATCCCCGTGTTGGGAACAGACTTTTTTCCTGTTGATCAAAACGATTTTTAAACGTTTTCTGTTGTCCGGTACTTTCTTTTTATCTGGAACGGCCCTCCACTATGGCAATCAATTGCTGCACATGTTCCTTCATGTCGCGCGATCGGCCTTGCATCTCTTCGGAGGCGCTGGCTGCCTCTTCTGCGCTCGCTGCCGTTTGCTGGGTAACCTTGTCCATTTCGGCTATTGCTTTATTAATCTGGCCGATGCCCTGAGCCTGTTCCTGCGAGGCAGTGGCAATTTCAGCGACAAGATCACCGGCCTTTTTTGAGATATTGACATTTTCAACAAAGGCTTCCTGTGTACGCTTTGTTAAATCGCTGCTCTTTTTTACAACTTCAATCGTTTTTTCAATCAGCGTTGCGGTATTTTTGGCCGCGGCCGCCGCCCTCATCGCCAAATTACGCACTTCCGCCGCCACCACAGCAAATCCGGCTCCCGCTTCGCCGGCTCGCGCCGCTTCCACGGCTGCATTTAAGGCCAGCAAATTGGTCTGAAAAGCAATCTCGTCAATTGTTTTAATAATCATGCCGGTTTCTTTACTGGAAGCAGCAACATCATTTATCGCTTCCGCCATATTCTGCATGTTTTTATTGACATTTTCGACTATATCCTGCGCTTCCGCCATCATGACCTTGGCCTGTTGCGCATTGTCGGCGTTCTGCCTGGTCATGGAAGCCAGCTCTTCCACCGATGAGGAGGTCTCTTCCAGCGATGAAGCCTGGTGGGAGGCGCCGTCGGCCAGCGATTTACTGACGGACACCACCTGGGCAGAGGCGTCGGACACGTGCTCGGCTTCTTCGCTTAAGCCGTTGGCAACGACTTGAATCGGTCCGGTTATGGATCTGACAACAACATACCCCAATGCAAAAACAATCAGAATGCAAATAATGCTGAAAATTATCACTTTAACAACAATATCCCAGACGATATCTTCAAAACGGGCATTGGGCACGCCGACGTAAAAAACACCGATAACCTCACCCTTGTTGTTTTTGAGAGGCTCATAAGCCGTCTGATACCATTTGCCCACAACATTAGCTTTCCCGACATAGGATTGCCCCCTGGCCAGAACCGCATCGCTCACGTTTTGTGCGGCCTTGGTGCCGATAGCCCTTTCCCCCGCCGCGTTTCGAACGGTGGTGGCTATCCGAGTATCTCCCTGAAAAATGGTGACGGTATCGCCGGAGAGCTCGGCAATCCGGTCAATCATGGTGTAATTTTCATTTAACCGTGTATCGCCCTTAAATAACTTGCCGTCTTTAATATTCCAGTCGCCCGGATACTTGTCGTTGAGCATGGCAAAACCCATCGCCATATCGGAGCGCAATTTTTCCTGGGCAGCCATAATGATTTTACTGTTGACGGTAGCGATAGTCAGGATAGCCAGGCCCACAAAAGCAATTGTAAAGATGGCCAGTAGAATTAACGCCTTGGTGCTCAATTTGTAATTTGCCAGCATATTTTCCTCCCGTTTGCGTTATATAATACCACAATGCTAATTGCCAAACAAAGATGTAAACATTTCACTCAGTGTCGGATGAGCAATAACCCAGTCATGCAACTGGCCGCGTGTCATCCGATTGGCCACAGCCAGACTGAGAGGCGCGATAAGTTCTGCCGCCTGTTCCCCGGCAATTGTTGCCCCGATTAGCTTATTGCGATGAAAAATAGCCTTGACGAATCCCTGCCCCGCCAATTCGGCGCGCGCCATGATATTGGCGCTGTAGGTGGCCTTGGCTACGCTGATATCCAGCCCGGAAGCCTCAGCCTGTTTCTGCTGCCAGCCAACTCGAGCAATGGGGGGGTGGCTGTAAACAACGGAAGGGATATATTTTTCGTCATAAGCAACTGCTTCCCCGCAGCTGTGCAGCACTGCGGCTCTGGCTTGCCGGTCGGCCCGATGTGCCAGCATCATGCCGCCCGTGACATCGCCTGCCGCGTAAATGCCCGGCACGCTGGTTTGCATATTCCGGCTGATTTTTATTCCGGAGCGGTCATAGTCAATACCCAGTTTCGCCAACTGGAATTTTTCCAGCAAAGGTTCGCGGCCGGTGCAGATGATAACGCAATCAGCGGTCAACTGTAGCGGGGCTGAATCTTTTTCCGCCGCCACGTTTACGCCTTCGGCTTTTTCTTCCAGGCTCAGATACCGGGTTCCCGTGTGAATCGCCATTCCTGAACGCGTTAATTCCTGCTGCAAGAACCCGGCGGCTTCCGTATCCTCGCCGGGCAGAATATGCTCCAGCAGCTCCAGCAGAGTGACCTTGACGCCCAGTTCGGCAAAAAATGTGGCGAACTCAATCCCAATAAAACTCGCGCCGATAATAATGACACTCCCCGGCAGGCTGTTTAAAGCCAGTGCGCCGTCAGATGTTAAAACACGGGAAGAAAGTTTAATGCCGGGAAGAATGGACGGCTGAGAGCCCCAGGCAATAATAATATTTTTTGTGGAAAACAGTTCGGCAGCGCCGGAGGAATTGACAATCTTTACTTCTCCGGGGGCGGTTATTTCCGCTGTTCCTGTTCTGGTATCCGCCCCGGCATCCGCCGCCATTTTCTGCGCGCCCAGCGCGGCTATTTTAACGATTTGCTGCTGATGCCTTTTCATGGCGGAAAAATCAAAAGATGCGCCGGTAATATCAATTCCCGCTCTTTTGAGTTTTTTTAAATCAGCATAATATTTGCTGCAGGAAAGCAGTGCCTTTGTCGGGATGCATCCCCGCTGGGTGCAAGTACCCCCCCAGTTTTCTTTTTCGATAACCAGCGCCCGTTTTTGCAGTGAGGCCGCCCGGGCTGCAGCAGCAATGCCGGCCGGACCGCCGCCAATCACTATTAATTCATATTTGGACATAAAATCACCGGCGTTTATATATCATCTTGCCCCGGAGAAGTCATCAAAAACAGTTATTATGATTTGCAGCGGGGACAATTTTATGATTATGATAAGGAATAGCCCGGATTGAATATCCGGCACCGGCTTTTTTATTACAGCTTCAGAAAACCGTAAAAAAGATGAGCGATAAAAAAAATATTATTTATCTGACGCATAAAAGGCTCAAGGAAGCAATCAGCGCCCGCAAGAAAGTCCTGCTTTGGCAACTGCAGGGAAAACCGATTCCGCCGCCGCATGTCGTTAAGCAAAAAATTATCAAGGATTATGCCGCCCGGTTCAAAACGGATATTTTTATTGAAACGGGCACTTTTATGGGCGAAATGATTGACGCGGTTTTACATTCGTTTACGCAAATCATTTCTGTGGAGTATGATCAGGCGCTGGCTTTGCGTGCCCGGGAAAAATTCTCTTCCTGTTCCCGCATTACCATTATACAGGGCGACAGCGCCGCCATCCTGCCGCAAATAGCAGCGGAACTCAGGGAGCCCTGTTTATTCTGGCTGGACGCACATTACTCAGGCGGTGAAACGGGCAGGAGTGATTTAATGACGCCCATTGTTCAGGAATTAAGCATTCTGCTGGGTGATGGACTTCCGGACCACGTCATTCTGATAGACGACGCCCGCGAATTTACCGGACAGAATAATTATCCATCGTTGGGGGAAGTAAAAGAATTTCTTGCGGCGCGGCGTCCCAACTGGATAATGCAGGTGCAGGACGATATAATAAGAATCCACAAGCCGATTATTTAGGGAGATGTTCTTGGAAAAAATACCTTTAGCGGTAGCGGTCATCACCAAGGATGAGGAAGAAAATATCGGCGCTTGCCTGCAGAGCGTCGTGTGGGCTGCGCAAATTGTCGTGGTTGATTCCGGCAGCACGGATAAAACTTTAGAGATTGCCGCGCAGTATAATTGTGAAATCTATCAGGAAGAATGGCGCGGCTTCGGCGCACAGAAGCAATCAGCCATAGATAAATGCGCGATGCCCTGGATTCTGCTCTTGGATGCTGATGAACGGGTTCCGGCGGAAACGGCGGCGGCGATAAAAAAAATCGTGCTTTCCGGCGACAACAAAGACGCCGGCTTCAGTTTTCCCCGGAAAAATTTTTTCCAGGGCCGCTGGATAAAACACGCGGGCTGGTGGCCGGATCGAATCGTGCGCCTTTTCCGCAACAAGACAGGCCGCATGACCGAAGCCAGCGTTCATGAAGCGGTGGCTGTTACAGGAACGGTCGGTAAAATTGATTTCCCCCTTGAGCATTTTACGGAAAGCCGCTTGAACAAAATAATCCGAAAAATAGATAAATATTCCTCGCTGGGAGCCGCGGAAGCCTTTAAGCAGGGCAAGAATGCTTCGCTGGCCGGCGCTTTGCTGCGCGCAATTTTTACATTTCATCAGGATTATCTGCTGCGTCTGGGCATCCTGGACGGCATGCCCGGCCTGACGCTTGCTGTTACCGATGCCGTAAATAAATTTTTTAAATATGCCAAACTTAACGAATTGCACCGCAACAACCGGGATGGCAGGCCTTAATGAAAGCGCAATCAGGCATACAGCAGGAAGGACAACTTGATGTTTCCGTTATAATAGTCAACTGGAATACCAGAGAACTGCTGCAGCAATGTCTGCATTCCGTTTATTCGACAATCAATAATCAGACCAGGGAAGTTATTGTGGTGGACAACGCTTCCTCCGACGGTTCGCGCTCAATGCTGGAGCAGGATTTTCCCGACGTAATTAAAATATTCAATCAGCAAAACAGAGGTTTTGGTGCGGCTAACAACCAGGGATTCGCCATAATGAAGGGTAAATACGCGCTGCTTTTAAACACGGATGCGATTCTGACAGAGGGCGCCGTCAGTAAGTTATTTCTTTTTGCCGAGAACCGTGCCGACGCCGCTATCGTCTGCGGGCAGCTGTTGAATGCCGACGGCAGCAAGCAAAACTCCATTGCTTCTTTTCCTCGCATCCTGACGCTGCTTGCCAATACTTCGCTGCTGGAATATATTTTTCCTCAATCTTTTCCCAGTAAAAGATATGAGCACCGGGAGCCGCTGGCAGTTGATTCGGCTATCGGCGCTTGCATCATGATTCGGAGAGCGGCGCTCGCTGATGCCGGTTTTTTTGATGAACGTTATTTTTTCTTCATGGAAGAAACGGACATGGCTTACGGCATGCGGCAAAAAGGCTGGAAAGTATACCAGGTGCCGGATGCACGTATTTATCATTTACAGGGGCAGAGTGTCGGCCATCAGACCCAATCACGCATTGAGTTTTACCGTTCCCGTTATCAGTTTTTACAAAAATGGCACAGCCTGCCATACTATCACTTGGCAACCGTCATCATCTTCCTGCGCCTTTCGGTTAACTGGCTTTTCAGCCTGGCAACCAATATTTTAACTCTGGGTACCGTGAAAAAATTCCGCGAGAAATTTACTGTCTGCTCGCAATTAATTATCTGGCACTGGCACAAACAATGAGCCCGGGCAGGGGAAAAGATTGCGCAGGCCGGAAATGACGATACCGGTCCGATCATACTGCGGGCGGTGATTTGTATTGTTGTTTTAGCCAACGGAATTGCTTTTTTATCTTGACTATCTGTTTGGCTGCAACTATACTTCCTGCCCAAGAGGGTGGATTTTCGACTATTCCATGGTTTGTTTCAACGTGTGAAAAGCGTATACAAATATCAACATGTAGCCACTTATTTACAGACAGTGTAATCTTTTGTAATTGATGTTTTTTTTAACAGGCAATTGGTTTTCGTAGTCATAATGCTACATAACTGAAAGTTGGGGGAAAATTATCATCAATAATCATCAATCATTACAGTACTTTCAAGCCGCAGAGCCACATTTTTAATGTGGTATGTAATTTGCAGTTTTATGTGGGATTTTATCATCAATGGGGAAAGGTGGTGATTGAGCGGGAAGGGGGAAAGAAACAAAGAGGGGAAAAAGTATTGTTGCATAAATAAGCCGAGTTTAGCTTAGATGTAAGGGCAGCATCAAATAATTATAAAATAATCATTGATAAGCAATACAATTTTTCCTATGCTTTCCTAGAAAAGAAACAAGTTCATCGCAAATTTTTTTAACCGTAACAGGAATAACTAAAGGAGGAACAAGAATGAAAAGATCTAAGTTAACAGTTGTCGTTTGTTTAATGTTAATGGTTTTCATGGTATTGGGAGCAAGCTTAAGCTATGCTGCTGAGCTACCCAAAGTAAGATGGACAATGCAGACCACTTGGGCTAAAGGCTGGCTGATTCATGATATGGCTGAAGAT
>JAKLDS010000093.1 GCA_022703375.1 Deltaproteobacteria bacterium
TCCAGTTCATTGAATATGTTGTCGGCATCATCAGCGACAGCTATCATTTTGTCGCCGAACATATCGCCCAGAAAATCGGCGCTCATTTCAGCATTGCCAATGAACTGGAATTCTCCAAATCAATCGCCACCGGAGAGGTTAAAATCCTGTCCTATTTTATCAAGTCGGGCAAGAGCAAATGCAATCACAACTTCTGCAAAAGCAACGCCCTCTTGCATCTATCGGAAAAATACAATATTCCGCTGGAGAATATCATTGCCGTCGGCGACAGCGATAACGATATTTGCATGGTTAAATATGCAGGAATCGGGGTTGCTTTCTGTTCCGATAATAAATTATTGAATTCCATTGCCGACAAGATGATTGCAGATAAATCTTTTTTACCGCTGCTGGAATTTGCCACCTGACGTTTATCCGGGGCGGGGAGAGAATAATTTATGGCTGAGAAAAACATCAGACAAATCATGATTGACGGCCGCCTCATCAGCATCAGCGGCCTGGACGAAGCTATAAGCAGCACAGCGAAAGCCCATGCGCAGAGCAGTGATGCGGAAAAAAAAGAGATTTTGCTGCAGGCTGTTTCCCGCAACAATTATATCGCACCTGCCGCCGCTGCGGCCTACGGCAGAGCGCTGCTTCGGGAATATAAAACAGCGCAGGGGCAGTCTGTTCCGGAGGAAATACCGCGGAATCTTACCATCTATGTGCTGGGAGCGGGCTGCACCCGTTGCGGCGAGTTGACAGCGGACATCCGCAACATATTGTCGGAGATGCAGATTGCCGCCGATTTGCGCCATCTCAACGATTGCAGAGAAATAGCCGGCTATGGAGTCACGGAAACTCCCGCTCTGGTGATAAACGGAAAAGTTGTTTCTTCAGGGGTTGTGCCGCCCAAAAGTCAAATTCGCCAGTGGATAACGGAAGCTTACTCTCATCCCTAGAACAGCCGGAAATCCCGCCCGGGCAAATCATTTCCGGCTGTAATAATTTCTGCCTTCTTTATCTCTATCCCGCCAGCAATAAACTTAATTGGACAGTGCGCTTCAAATATAGTAAATATTACATCAGTCCGCAAAACGAAAAGGGGCTGGAAAAAGCAGGCCGTAAAGGACTTTTGCATTTATTCTGACAATTATGGTGAGACCGGACAAAAAAATAGGCAATTACAGTTTTAAGCCTTCCCTGGCGGCGCGCAGCCGCCATATTCAATCCATCATGGCCAGTTCACGCCTCCGGCTGCCAGCCGGTAATCCCGTTGAAGATAATCAGCAGGAACTGATAATCACCGTCAAAAATCGTTCCCGGCTGCTTGCCTTCTATTCGCGGAATGATAATGCCCGCGGTCTGATGATTATCATTCACGGCTGGGAAGGCTCGTCTTCGTCGGCCTATGTCCTTTCCGCCGGAAATCGTTTTTATCAGGATGGTTTTTCCGTTTGCCGCCTTAATCTGCATGATCACGGCGAATCCCATCATTTAAATGAGAACCTTTTTCACGGCGCAATGATTGAAGAAACTTTCGACGCAGTGCGGCAGATTGCCGGGCTCGCGTCCGATATACCATGTTACCTGTTAGGTTTTTCCCTCGGAGGAAATTTCGCCCTGCGAATCGCGGCAAAAAACAGCGCTCATCCGATTGACAATTTGCAGCACGTTTTCGCTGTCAGCCCGCCGCTGGATCCCTATAAAACTACTCTGGCCATTGATAACGGTTATTCGTTTTACCGCAGATATTTCCTGAAAAAATGGAAGAGGTCGCTTGCGAAAAAACAGCAATTGTTTCCCGGCAAATATGATTTTCGCGCCGTACTGGAAGCAAAGACCTGCATTGAATTGACCGAGGCCATCATGGTTTTCTACCCGGAATTGCCTTACTACCGCGACTATTTCAATCTGTACACCTTGAAAAATGATTTCTTTCAAAACTTCAGAATCCCTGTTACAGTCATTATCTCCAGAGATGATCCGGTAATTCCGGTGGAAGATTTTATCAATTTGCAGGAAAATGATTTTTTTGAGCTGTCGGTTCAGAACTTCGGCGGCCATTGCGGTTTTCTGGATTTTTTTCCTTTGTTTTGCTGGCATGAACAGCAGATTGCCGAAATTATCAAAAGTAAAAAATAGTGGCCGGAAATTGTATGGATTTATCAGCGCTGAATGAACCCGATACCCTGCCCGCTTTAATATCGGACAAATTATCAGGTACCGCCATTGATTATCGGGAAAAATATCAAATAATCACCGCCTCGAAAAAAACGGCAATACGTCACCATGCCGCAGGCGTTCTGCTGCTTCTTTCTTACGGGAAAACAACTGCGGGCGGAGCTCCCGAATTTTTTTTCCAGCTTATCAAGCGGTCGCAGTCCGTTTCGCAGGCCGGGGATATCAGCTGCCCCGGCGGCATGCTGCACCATCTGGCGGATGGAATTCTCAGCCGTCTGCTGACTGCTGTCTGGGATAAAGAAATGTTCCGGCAGAACGGCGATGAAGAAACCGGTTCCCTAATCAGACTTTTTTTAACCAATGCCCTGAGAGAATCCTGGGAGGAAATCGGTTTAAAGCCATGGAATGTCCGCTTTTTAGGCGCCCTGCCCTGCTATTCCCTTTTACTGTTTTCCCGCACGATTTTCCCCCTGGTCGCCGTAACAAAAAAGCCTTTCCGTTTTAGTCTGAGCTCGGAAGTGGAAAGCGTTGTGGAAATTCCCCTGCGGCTTTTCTTTGAAGAAGCCAACTATGCCAATCTGGAAATTGACGCTCCGCAAAACTCCGGCAAAGAAGTGTACCGGAAAAATTTCCCCTGTCTTGTTGTGCAAGATGCGGCTGGCAGCAAAATAATCCTCTGGGGGGCTACTTTTTTTATCATCACTAATTTCTTAAGCCTGATTTTCGGTGATTCTCTGCCCGAAACATCATCCGCCAGAACAATTAAAAAATCCCTGAATATTGATTACCTCTTCGGTAAGCATAAATAGCCATGTCTCTTTTGCAGATAAAAAATACGCATATTCATGCGATAATTTTCGATTTTGACGGTACGCTCGCCCGGTTGAATATTGATTTCAGCCGGATGCGTAATGCCATCAGGGAGCTCCTGTCATCGTATGGCATTGACGGCAATCAACTGGCCAACGGTTTTGTTCTGGAAATAATTAAAGAAGCGCAAGCATTGCTGAACCGGCAATCTGAGGGCGCTGCCTCTGTCTTTGTACAACGTGCTTACCGGATAATTGAAGCAATCGAGCTTGAAGCCGCAGAGCGCGGGGATTTATTTCCCGCCACACGAAAGTTGCTGCAGGAATTGCGCTTCGCCGGCATTGCCTGTGCCATTATCACGAGAAACTGCCGCGCCGCTATTGTCAAAACTTTTCCCGATATCAGCGATTACTGCGCGGCGGTTGTCTGCCGGGATAATGTTGATATGGTCAAACCGCACCCCGAACATATCAACAAAGCTCTGAATATTATTGCAATACCCCGTCATCATACTCTCATGATCGGCGACCATCCGCTGGATATCGCGACCGGCAAAAACGCGGGAACTCTCACCGCCGGTGTTCTGACCGGACATTTTAAAGAGGAAGATTTTCTCAAGAGCGGTGCCGATTTGGTTTTAAAAGAGGCCGGGGAAATTCTGAAAATGATTAAACGTCCTGAAGAAGTCCCGAAATCAGAAAGACAGAACCCTTGTTAAATCCTAACAAAGCACCGGGTTTACCCGCCGGCAATCATCAGGACAGCATCCGTTTTTTGCCACCTTTTCCATTGACAGCCAAGAGTGCTTGTTTTATACTCCGCTCGTCAAAAAAGCAATGCATCAGGACTTCAATCGTTGCTTATTGGCCGCGGCGTCTTCCCTGCGGATAATGTTTTAAGCAATTACGGTAACGTAATCATAGGCAAGGTTAAGCAATTTTTCAAGCAGTTTAAATCCAAAAAGGAGCAGAAAATTTATGAAGAGACTATGGACTGTTTTATCGCTGGTTTTGTTAGCTTTGGTTTTGGCCGCCGCACCCGTTCTGGCCAAAACAGGTTGGAACGCCAACTCCGTTTGGCCTCCAAAGAATCATCAAAGTATCGGTCTTAACGACTTTGCCGAAAAAGTGAAAAAAGCCACCAATGGCGAACTGGAAATTGTCGTACACACAGGCGGCGCGCTGGGCTATAAAGGCCCTGAGCTTTTAAAAACCGTCCGTGACGGCCTCGTTCCCGTTTCCGATATGTTGATCAGCGGCGTGGCCGGTGACGAAAAGATTTTTCAGATTGTAACTCTGCCTTTTCTCGTTCGCGATTTTAAAGAACTCCGGATACTGCTCGATGTTTGCCGTCCTTATTTTGCCAATGCCGCAGAAAAGAAATGGAAACAGAAGATTCTTTATATCGCCCCCTGGCCCGGCGCCGGACTCTGGACCAAGAAGAAACTCACCACTCTTGAGGAACTCAAGGGTCTCAAAACAAGAACTTATGACAAGAACGGCGCACTCGTGATGGAAGCTGTCGGAGCCACGCCCCATGCACTGCCTTTCAGCGAAGTTTATACATCTCTGCAGACAGGTCTGATTGATTCCGTCATGACTTCCACACCCACGGCAGTGGATGCCAAATTCTGGGAGGTTCTCCAATATTACCAGCCCCTCAATATCACCATCGCTACGGATATGGTGACTGTAAATCTCAACGCGTTTCAGAAACTCCCCAAGGCCCAGCAGAACGCTCTCATAAAAATCGGTAAAGAGGTGGAAGATGAAATGTGGAACAATGTTCCCAGGATTGACAAGGAGCAGGAGGCTATCTCCAATAAAAACGGCATTGTTACTGTCGCCGCCGATAAAAAGCTGATTGCCGATCTCGAAAAGATAACGGAAAGCATCCGGCAGGACTGGTTGAAAACAGCGCCTCCCGAGGCTAAAAAAATCTACAGTGATTTCCTGAAAAAGGTAAAGAGATAAAATTTTTCCCCATTATGCTGATATGGAGGACCCCGGAGGTTTCTTTTCCGGGGTTCCTCTTTATCGGATGATTTCCTACGACAGTTTTTTGCTGCCGGCCTTAAACAAAAGCGTTATCAGGAACAAAAAAATCTTCTGTAATGACAGGACGTCAAAATGAACAAAATTATTAACGCTATTGACGCTATTTCCGGTATTGGCGGCTGGTTTGCCGGCGGCCTGATGGCCGCTTCCCTGCTGCTGGCACTGGCCGAGATTGTCACCAGGACTTTCTTTGGGGGAACTCTCTATATCGCCGATGAGTATGCCGGTTATCTAATGGCCGCAGTTACATTAAGCGGTCTGGCCTATACACTGCGGGAACGCGGCCATATCCGCATGATGTTCCTCATTCATGCCCTGAAGGGCCGCACACATGTAATTTATAACATGATTTGTCTGGCTATCGGATTTTTCTTCTGCCTCGGCTTAATCTGGTTTACTGCCGAATTCTTCTGGGATTCAGTGGAAAACAAATCACAGTCCATGCAGTTATCGGAGACCTATCTGGCCATCCCCCAGGCCTTCTTACCCTTGGGCTCGTTCCTTCTGGCTCTGCAGTTTCTGGCCGAGTTTCTCAAGGGATTGGCGCTGCTTCGTCAGCATACCGAAGGATTGCAAATTAACGAGGAAGCTGACGAACTGGGACGTTAGCAAATGGAGCAATGATTAATGAACATTGATTTGGGACCGGCATCACTGGTTATTCTTGGTTTGCTTGTAATTTTTCTCGGCGGTTCAATCTGGATAGGAATCGCCTTGTTTATGGTGGGCATC
>JAKLDS010000094.1 GCA_022703375.1 Deltaproteobacteria bacterium
GTTCTCCCGGTTCACTGCCGGCGATGCTGAGCGGCTGGGTGGAAAGAGCCTGGCTGGTCAAGCAGCATCCCAAATGGCTCAAGGAAATGGAGCATGAAGGCAAACTGGAAGTTTACGGGGAAGAAAAAAAGTCAGCGTAACATTATCAGCAGATTTTTTCGCAGATGATGGATTTGACCAGAAGCGGATTGGTTGTGGCGCCGATTTCCGGTTGGCGGGGAAAACCGATATTGGGTTTAACAACAACACTCTGGCTTTTTTTGACGAATTGCTGCATTCCGCCCATGAGGGCGATCGCCTTATTAAACATTGCAGCGGGCTCGCCGTTTTTGACGGCGACAAGATCGGGATTTCCCTCTCTGACATCTTTAGCCCAGATATCATCGGTTTTACCCGGCAAAACCGAACTGTCCGCGGCCAACCCCAGAGCAAGTCCCTGTTTCAGGAAGCCGCGCCTGTCCGTTTTTAAAAAATCCGTCATGGGTCATCGCTATGAATCAGCTCCGGGCGAAAGGAACTTATTAATCGGTTTTATTCCCAGATTAATCAACGCCGCCCAAAGCAGATTGCCCAGCAGTAAAACGACAACGAGCCCGGCGATGAAATCAGCGTCAAGACCGGCAAGGTAATAGTCGGACAAAATCAACCAGGGTAGTTCGCAGGCGAAAGCCATTAAAACAGCGGGAATTATTTTGCCGGTTTTCTTATAAAACACTCCGGTCAGCAATCCGAAAAGAGCGTTGCCGGCTATAACATAGGGGTTGCCGAGAAAAATAGCAGTGTAAAGAGAACCGGATATGCCGGCGGCCAGTCCGCCCCGTGCGCCGAAAACTATTGCCGCGAGCATTACCGCCGCCGGGAAAAAATGCAGTTTCCAGCTCTGCGCGAAACTGATATTAATCAGACTCAAAAGGCAGGGCAGTATTATAAGAAGCGCTGCCGCCGTTGCCGCCTGACGATAGGATTTTACTTTACCTGTTGTTACAGAAGTCTGTGTCATTTTTTTACCTCGCTTAATTCTCAATTAAACCCAATTGCTTGTTTTTCCTACTTTGCCGCCTGTCCATCTGGTCTGGCATCGGGTATTTCTTTGCCGCCCGGTCCTGCTTCCATGAGAGAGAAAGCACGGTAGAGTCCGTCGGCGACGGCAATCAAGCTGGCCGCGCCGGGCAGGGCATTGGCCGCCCCCGGATTAGCGGGTGCAATAAAAACAATCAGCGCCGTTACCTTGCCCCTTATTACATCATGCAGATTTATTTCCGCATTATCGCTTAATTTGTTGATTCTGAAATTTGGGATTTCCTGTCCGAGCAACGAATACCAGTAAAGCTTGCCGGCGCCGAAATCAAAAGTCCGCCCTTTTTTCCTTGCAGCATTGTCCTTGCCCAGATCGGTCTGCCAGGTGGATAAACCTTCATTGTCCGGTGCTTTGCAGTCAACCGTAATAATTTCTCTGGCTTCGATATTCAGCAGAAGTTCCTCGGCGACTTTACCCAGTTCGTCCCAGTCACTGAAAAGCGCCTGAGAAAAACCGCGGATTCTCATCCGGCGGTCGAGAATCATAATTGTCGCCGGATTAGCTTTCAGATTTAAGAGCGAGTCGGCGTTGGATTCGTATTTTTTCCCAGTGACGCTGCTGCCGAAAAAGGAAACGTCAAAAGCCTTTTGCGATTTCAGGTGTTTGTAAGTGGGATCAACATAAATATCAAAGTTCATTTCGCCGCGCATCTGCCCTTTAAGAATCTCGTCAATAACTTTCCTGGCGGAAGCGGTATCTTCGGAAAGGGCAATGCCCACAACGTTAAGTTTGCCGATGGGATTGCTGCTGAAACGGGAAAACTTTTGTGCGGCAAAAGCATCAGCCGCCAAAAACAAAATCAAA
The DNA here is from genome assembly GCA_022703375.1 of Deltaproteobacteria bacterium. Taxonomy (GTDB): domain Bacteria; phylum Desulfobacterota; class Syntrophia; order Syntrophales; family Smithellaceae; genus JAKLDS01. Next base: position 1,883 of record JAKLDS010000094.1, read on the forward strand.
ATGGAAATTGTGAACAAAGCCTTCTTCATTTATATCTCCTTTTGCCCTGATTTATTGTGAAACTCCAATTCCGTATGCGTAGCACTAGGGGATTGGTAAGTTGAACAATCCCGCGCAGCGGAGGGTATGATACCACGCAGCTTGCTGCGATTATGTTTCCAAAGCTTGCGTCGGGGTTCATACCCGGGGTTAAGTCAAGTATAAGAATTATGATGTTGGGTGTCAATGAGAAAGAAAAAAGGCCGGGTGAAGGAGATTTAATGGCGGAGAGAGGGGGATTCGAACCCCCGTGGGAGCTTGTGGCCCCCAAATCGATTTCGAGTCGATCCCGTTACGACCACTTCGGTATCTCTCCGTTAAGGATCTGCTTTCGTTAAACGGCGCTCAGCAACCGGCAGCGAAGTTATCAAAGATTAAAGGAAATATCCGTGCTTCTTATATCTGGCGGAGAGAGGGGGATTTGAACCCCCGGTACACCTTTGTGGGCATACACACGATTTCCAGTCGTGCTCCTTAAGCCGCTCGGACATCTCTCCTTGTTTTCTACTCCGTCGAAACGGGGGCGGATGTTACCCTCTTTTCCCGAAAAAATCTACTGATAATTTGCGCACACTCGTCCTGCAAAATTCCTTCCGTTACCGCCACTTTATGATTAAGCCGCTTATCGGATAATATTTGATAAAGAGATGTCACGGCGCCGCCCTTGGGATCGGTTGCTCCGAAGATGACACGTTTGAGGCGCGATTGTATTATGGCTCCGGCGCACATAATACATGGTTCCAGAGTGACATAAAGCTCGGCGCCGGTCAGCCGGTAATTGCCAATTGCCAAGGCGGCCTGACGCAGTGCCAGCATTTCCGCATGGGCCGCGGGGTCATGCAAAGTTATCGGCGAATTGTAAGCCCGCGCCAGAATTTTCCCGTTCCGAACAATAATCGCGCCTACCGGCACTTCATCTTTATGGAAGGCTTTCTGCGCTTCTTCCAGCGCCATTTTCATAAAATCGTAATCAGTCTGCATTTTATATCCGGAAATAAATTTCTCCCTGCGCCGGACGGTTCTGAGAAACGGCAGAGCGGGCGCAGTAGTTATCATATGGTTGATTTTATTGCAATTGCCGTATATGATAAAAATCAGGAAAAATATGGATACAATAAAAGCCATTATCTTGCCAGTAATAATATCAATTATCGGCCACGCAGCGCTAATTTCCGTCACCGGCATGATTGACCTGCGTGGCGATGTCAGGGCTGCCCAGGTATTCTCCGTTGATATCAAGGCGCCGGAGCCGGAAAAGACTATGCCCCGGGAGGAAAAAAAGGAAAACAAGAAAAGTAATCATGGGCGGGAGGCAAGAAAAATCAGCGACCCCGGATGGCGGGAGGAGACTGTTGATTTGGGCAGTCTCGATGCCCGGTATCAGCCTTATTTGTCCAGGGTAAAGAGAAAAATTATGCAGTCCTGGAAATATCCGGAAAAATCCTATGAGAGAAATGAGGAAGGAATAGCTGTTATCATGATGGCGATTGATGCCAATGGCTCTGTGGCGGGAACCAGCTTAATGACATCGTCAGGGTTTCCTTTGCTCGATGAAGGAGCGGTAACCGCCATCAGCAAGGCCTCGCCCTTTGAACCGCTGCCGGAGAACTTTAATCTTTCCCGTTTGAATATCAAGGCTTCGTTTAATTATGCAATCAACGATTGATTGTCTTCTCTTATGGCGATAAAATTTACCCGCAAAATAGCGGTCTTGTTTTTTTGTGCCGCAATTTCCGTCTTTTTGTTTTCCGCCATCGCTGTCGCGGCTGAAACGGCGACTGACGAAACGGGAAGAGTTGTCAGTATTACCCCGAATCCCCAACGGATTATTTCGCTGGCTCCCGGTATTACGGAAATACTTTTCGCCCTCGATCTCGGCGCGAAAACGGCAGGGGTAACTGATTTTTGCAACTGGCCGGTTGCAGCCCGGCGGAAGCAGAGAGTCGGCGGCTTTGTCAACCCGTCAGTCGAAAAAATTATTGCTCTTAATCCTGATTTGATTGTGGCCACCGCGGACGGTAACAGGAAGGAAACAATTGAAAAGCTCGCATCCGCCGGTCTTCCCGTTTATGTGATAAACCCCTCCTCTGTTTCCGGCATTCTGCAGAGCATTGTCAATCTGGGAAGATTAACGAAGTCTGACAAACAGGCGAATCTGCTGGTGAGCCGGCTGAAAAAAAGGCTGGCCGATATAGCAGAGCGGACAGGGGGAAAAAGCAGGCCGCGGATTTTTTTTCAGATTGGTCTTGACCCTTTGATAACCGTCGGCCGCGGCACATTAATCAACGAAGCAATCGGGCTCGCCGGCGGGATTAACATCGCCGGCGATACGGCCACACGCTATCCCCGTTACAGCAAAGAAGGAATAATCATGGGCGCTCCGGACATTGTTTTATTTGCTCCCATGGCCGGTGACAAGGAATTTACGGCAGTAAAAATTTTTTGGCGACAGTTTCCGGAAATACCGGCGGTAAGAAACAATAAAATATATCCGGTAGATACTGATACAATCGGCAGGGCATCGCTGCGGTTTATTGATGCCGTCGAAAAAATCACTCTGCTTATTCATCCGGAAATCTGTCAACCGGGAAAAAGCCTTACCAATTAGAGCGGCAATCTGCCGGAATAACAGAAGCGGGGAGTATCAGTTACCCGGTTAATCAAGCGGCAATGCGTCTTGATTGTTTTTTCAGCCGGCTTATCTGATAACGCAGTCGCACGGCCTTCTTTTGTTCCCTTGCTTCCAGCGCCTGCAATCGCAAAACTTTCAGTTCGCGAATTTTGGCTTTGAGCTCCGGTTTGGTCATTTTGATTTTCTTTATATGTTTTTTCTTCTTTACGGGTGTTTCATCGCTGATGCCGCGGGCTTCTTTTATAAAAGCGATAAGTTCATCCTTCTTCATGTCATGAATCGCTTTTTCATGTGGAATCTCCGCTGCCATTTCCCGCAATTCCTTAATGGTAAACTTATCCAAATGTTTTTCGTCGCGATCTTTTTTATGGGTTAATTCTGACATTGCGCATAGACCTCCTTAAATTTAATGAGACCCAAATTTCAGAAATCCCGCTTAATCGGGATGCACTGAAACTTGATGGCCGAATTATCCCGATAGCTTATCCTATCGGGCTATTCAGGGAATCAACCGCCAATGCATGAAACAGGAATTTAATTTTTTATAACACAAACGGCTTTGTGTTTCAACACTGCGAAAAAATATATATTGGCCGGCAGCGGAAGATAACGTTGATGAAGATGATGACGGCAACAAAGCCGACAGGAGTTTGACTGCGGGGTTACAAAACAGACTGGATTTCGTTGAGACCTCTTTCCATATCCTGCAGCAATTCCAGCATTTCGGATTGTCTGGCTTCGGGCAGTTGCTGAATTTTCTGCCGCATATTTTTGATATCAGTAATTTTCGCCGTTAAATTATCCAGCGCTGCGGAAAGCCGGACAGATGTTTCGGCAAGCTCCGGCAGGGCCGCGGTTGTAATTTTCTCACCAGGCATTAACTGGATTTCTTCTAGGTAGCGCGGAATAGCTACGGCCAATCCGTATTTAGACCCAATGAGGGCAGCCAGCGTTTCCTGAGCGGCAGATTCACCATGCACCAGAAAAACCTGCAGCCGCTTATTGCGGAAATTTCCCAGCCAGTCGAGCAGCTGGCTCTGGCCGGCATGGGCGGAAAAACCGTTAATCGTAAATATTCTGGCCCTGACGGCAATATCTTCATTGAAAATCCGTATTTTACCAGCGCCGTCAATAATCCTACGGCCGGTCGTACCTTCAGCCTGAAAGCCGACAAATACGATACTGGCCCCTT
>JAKLDS010000095.1 GCA_022703375.1 Deltaproteobacteria bacterium
TAATAATCCTAATCATTTGTTCCGGTGAAAATCGCTTACCTTTCATTCTTATATCCTCCCTTACTTTTTTATTATCAGGAAGGACTCAATTTTTAAATGGTCTAGTTTACGGGGGAAAGGTCACGAGCAAGATATTATGATCCCAAGGTAGGACGCTTCATTACCAAGGATCCGATTGGGTTTAAAGGCGGAGATTACAACTTATTCGGATATGTCCTAAATAATCCGGTGAATGCAACGGATCCAGAAGGACTTGAAGTTAGTTTGTGCAAAAGACAAGCTTTTAGCCAAAAATTCGGTAAGAAATATATATGGAAGGAAATTGGGGACGCTGTTAACTTATTAACTTTTAGAAAAGAAAATTAGTTCAGGCGAGAAGAGAAAGAGCAGTTCAGCATACAGGGTAAAGACGTAGCAAGGAAATGAAAAAGACTGGATTTACCCTAAAGGGCACAAGATCCGGTCAGGCCGGGTAATCACAAAATGATACAGTCCTATGTTTTTTTCACTATCAGAATAATTTCATCCTGGACCAGCTTGTAGCCGCCGTCTGTTTTTTGATTTGCTTCGAGATAGCGACTGATGCTTTCTTTTTTTTCGGCAAAGCGACGGTCAATGAGTAGAAAAAGCCCGATGGTTACCATATCTTCCAGCGAGTCCGTCCATATTTCATTAAGAAAGTATTTAACCCCGATATTATCATCGCCATATTTTCTAATCAGTTCGCCCCATAATTCGAGGATGTTAACATCGTAACGGGTGAATTGATTAAAAAATCTGGCCACTTCCCCCACAGGCGATTGCAGAACAATGGCAATACGGCCGCCTTGATGCAAATGGTCATACATTTTTTTGATGGTGGTTAACCACCGCCCTTCCGGAATATAGTAAAGAACATGGGAGCACAAAATAAAATCAAAGCGTTTTCCGGCAAGATTAATTTTATCCCATGAATTGTTGAAGATATTAAACTGAGGGCATCTTCTTTTAAAATATTCCACCTGTTTTTCATTCGGCTCGACAATGGTTGTTTCGCTGAATGATTGGGAAATGGGAATCGTCAAATCGCCGCCACCGGCGCCGATATCCAGAAAAGAATTTCTTTCGGCAAGGCCGGATATAACTTCTCCGACCTTAACTAATTCAATGCTTTTTTCCGTTGATGATTGCACGAAAAGCGCTAGTTGCCTTTTATATTCGGCATCTTCCGCCATCTCGGTTTTGTTATTTTCCATGGTTTGCTACCCTTTTTGCTATTTGATTATTAAGTTTTCCGGCGACAAATGCAACTTTTATTTCCGTAAATATTCAAATAATAAGTTCTTTTTTTAATGAGGATGTTCTTTCTTGACTTTCCCCGCTAATCCGCTTAATACCACCTCATAAATTAAAATTATTCATGATGAGTTTCTTATGATTCATTCCAATTTTGTTCATCTGCATGTGCATACCCAATACAGTCTTCTCGACGGCATGATTCGCTTGGAGGATTTGTTCAAAAAAGCCAAGGAATTCAAGATGCCTGCCATTGCCGTAACTGATCATGGCAATATGTTCGGCGCCATTGATTTTTACCAGCAGGCTTACAAACACGGCATCAAGCCGATAATAGGCTGCGAGTTGTACGTTGCTCCTGGCAGCCGCCACGAAAAAACATCTTCCGGCATCGGGGAAACAGCACGGCATCTGGTAGTGCTCGTCAAAAATATGCAGGGCTACAAGAATTTGATGAAGCTGACATCATCCGCTTATCTGGAAGGTTTTTATTACCGGCCGCGGGTGGATAAGGAACTGCTCAGGGAATGCCATGAAGGCCTGATTGCGTCAAGCGCCTGCCTGCACGGTGAAATAGCCGATTATATCGTCCGCGGCAATATGGAAGAAGCGAAAAAAGCCGCTCTTTTTTATCAATCAATTTTCGGCGAAGATAATTTCTATCTGGAAATAATGGAAAACGGCCTGCCGGAACAGAAAATCGCCAATGCCGGACTTATCGAACTTAGCAAGGAACTGGGTATCGGGCTCATTGCCACTAATGATTGCCATTACCTGAATCGTGACCACGCTGAAGCCCACGAGGTTTTGCTGTGCATTCAAACCGGCAAAACGGTGGAGGATGCCGGCCATATGCATCTGGGCACTGATCAGTTTTATCTGCGTTCGCCCGAGGAAATGACAGAACTGTTTTCTTTAACGCCCGAAGCCGTTAGCAACACTGTTAGCGTTGCGGAACGCTGCAATCTAACGCTGGAGCTCAACAAACTTTTTTTTCTGCCTAATTTCGTCGTTAAAAACCCCGAGGAAACTCTCGATGATTATTTGCAGCGCAAAGCGAAAGAAGGGCTCGATAAGCTTCTGCCTTATATTTTGAAGCAGCATCAGGGTGAAGAGGAAAAAGTCAAAGAAAAATATGAAAAGCGTTTGCATGAGGAGCTGGCAATTATCAAATCAATGGGTTTTGCCGGATATTTTCTGATAGTTTCCGATTTCGTCAAGCACGCCAAACACAATAGCGTTCCTGTGGGGCCCGGCCGCGGCTCGGCCGCCGGCTCCCTTGTTGCCTATGCAATAAGAATCACCAATATTGACCCCATCCGCTATGGCCTCTTTTTCGAACGATTTCTCAATCCCAATCGTATCAGCATGCCGGATATTGACATTGATTTTTGCGAAGAGGGCAGGGGTGACATCATTAAATATGTCACGGAAAAATACGGCAAAGACAAGGTTTCGCAGATTATCACTTTCGGGAAAATGAAGGCCAAAGCGGTTGTCCGTGATGTCGGCCGGGCGCTCAATATTCCTTACGGCGATGTGGACAAAATTGCCAAACTGATACCTGATGTCATCAATATTACTCTGGACGAAGCGATTAAAACGGAGCCCCGCCTGGCCCAGGAAGAAAAAAATAATCCGCAGGTGGCCAAACTGCTGTCGCTTTCGCGTATTCTGGAAGGTCTGAACCGGCATGCTTCCACGCATGCCGCAGGTGTAGTGATTTCCGATGTGCCGCTGGTGGAAAGGGTTCCGCTTTGTTCACCCAAAGATGATATCGTCACTCAGTTTACGATGAATGATATTCAATCTGTCGGTTTAACCAAATTTGATTTTCTGGGACTGAAAACTCTGACAGTCATAAAAAACGCTTTGCGTTTTATCAGTGAATCAAGAGGGATTGAAGTAGATATTGATAACCTGCCGCTGGATGACAAAGAAACCTATCATCTGCTATCCCGGGGGGAAACCGACGGCGTCTTTCAGCTGGAAAGCTCCGGCATGAAGGATATTCTGGTCAATATGAAGCCGGATCGCATTGAAGATGTGATTGCCCTGATAGCCCTTTATCGCCCCGGCCCCATGAAAATGGTGCCGGAATTCATTTCCCGCAAACAGGGCAAAACCAATATAGTTTATGAGCTGCCGCAACTGGAAGCAATCCTGAAAGAGACCTACGGGATTATTCTTTATCAGGAGCAGGTTATGCAGATTGCCAGCGTCATCGGCAATTACAGCATGGCTGAAGCCGATACTTTGCGTAAAGTAATGGGCAAGAAATTGACTGCGGTGATGGAAAAAGAAAAGCCAAAATTTCTGGAAGGCGCCCGCAAACAGAAAATCAATGAAAACAAGGCGCGGACTATCTGGGAGCAGATGGAAACATTCGCTGAATACGGCTTCAACAAATCGCACAGCACCGCTTATGCCATGATTTCCTATCAGACGGCTTATCTGAAAGCCCATCATCCGGCAGCTTTCATGGCCGCGCTGTTAACCAGTGAAAAAGATAACCGTGATAAAATTATCAAACACATGAGTTCCTGCAAGGAGATGGGGCTCAACATCCTGCCGCCGGATATTAATGAATCATTGCAGGATTTCAGCATCTCCGAGGAAAATATCCGTTTCGGGCTCGCGGCGGTAAAAAATGTCGGTTACGCCGCAATTGAATCCATTATCGCCTGCCGGCAAAATGGCAATTTCACTTCATTTATTGATTTCCTGAGCCGCGTTGATTTGAGGAAAGTCAATAAAAGAGTCATTGAAAGCCTTATTAAATGCGGCGCTTTTGATGCACTGGGCTATAAGCGGCGCCAGCTGATGCTGCATTATGAAGAGGCCATGGAAGAAGCTCTGCGCAAACAAAAAGAGCTTCTCAGTTCCCAATCCAGCTTCTTTGACACTCTCGAAAAACCGGATGCTTCCGGAAATCACGGAGTAAAATCATACACTATTCCCGATGTTCCGGAATGGGAACACAAGGAATTACTGGCACAGGAAAAAGAAACACTCGGTTTTTACATAAGCGGCCACCCTTTGTCCCGTTATGCCGATCGTTTACATTTGGTCACCAATGCCAATTCCAGTAATCTTAACGGGAGGAAAGACAAGGACACGGTCACCATAGCAGGCGTTGTCAGCAGCATTACAGAAAGGCAGACCAGAAGAAAAGATATTATGTGTAACGTTGTTCTGGAGGATTTGCAGGGTTCGCTGAACATTATCTTCTGGGGTGACGCCTACAAAAAATATTACGCGTTGCTGCATGAAGATGAACCGATTGTTATTAAAGGCACCATTGATATCGGCAGCGATGAAGCAACAAAAATAATCGCCAATGAAGTTGTTACATTGGCTCAATCGTTGGAAAATCCATATAAGCAAATCCGTTTCATGGTTGATGCGGAAAAAATATCTCCTGAAAATATTATTTCTTTTTCCACCGCGATGAAGAAACACCGCGGAAAATACGATAGTTATCTGCATATTATTAACGGCCGAAGTGAAACGATTGTTTATTTGGGTGAGCAAGTGCGCCTGGATATCTGTGAAAAAATGAAAAAGGAAGCTGACAGCATATTGGGCGAGGGCGCCACAACCTACTCTTAATGATTTTTTCAATTCGATGGATTCAATCAAATTAAATATAATGTCGCCTTTAATATAAAGCTGCGGACGACAGCCAGGGAGTAAATTATGAAAAAATTTTATTTTATTGTTTTGTCACTATACCTTTTAACTGCAATTCCCGCGTGGGCCTGCACGGTCACGGCGGTGGGGAAAGATGCATCCACTGACGGCTCTGTGCTTGTTTCTCATTCGGATGACGGTCTCAATGATCCGCGTCTGATTTATGTTCCGGCGATGAATCACAAGCCGGGTGCACTCCGTCCCGTATTCTACAGCCATTATGCTCTCGATTTCAAACATCAGTGGGGAGCAAATGAAACAAGGCGCATTGTGACTTCCCACCGGGGGCCGGGTTACAAAACAACCGACGCGCCCAAAAGTATTCCCCTTGGTTACATTCCTCAAGTCCGCCATACCTACGCTTACTTTGATGCCAATTACGGCATTATCAACGAACATCAGCTTTCCATCGGTGAATGCACGGATAAAGCCAAAGTTCATCCGGAACCGGAAGCGGGTAAACGTATTTTTTACTCCGCGGAATTATCCCGCGTCGTGCTGGAAAGATGCAAAACCGCCCGGGAAGCAATTGAATTAATGGGCGAACTGATTATGAAATACGGCTACTA
>JAKLDS010000096.1 GCA_022703375.1 Deltaproteobacteria bacterium
CAATCATGAAAAAAAGGCGGTCATCTCCTACAAAATAAAAATCATAAAGATCGCCGCCCACTTCTTTGGCCGGTTCAAGAGCTGCATACAGGGAAAACTCATTTCTTACGGGTACCGGCGGAAATGTTTTGGGGACAAGACTCATTTGAATATCACGGGCCACTTTGAGTTCACCCTCAATAGTCAGCTTGGCCTTTTCCAGAGATCTCTCTTTGAGCAGATTCTGCATGATAAATCCGTAAATGCCGATGCCGATGGCATTGGAGGCAACGATGGGTACGATGACGCTCTGCACCAGCGCAACGGCCTCTTCCCGGGGTGAGCTCAGCAAAACAGTGAGCGCCATGTGGGTAAGCTCCACGCCAATCATCAGGAGAACAGCCCGGCCGATACCCAGGAATCTGTTGCGCTTCAGCAGATAAACGACTCCTCCCGCCAGACCTGCCACCAGCGGCGCTATTCCGCAGGCGAGCGCTGTAAATCCACCCTGTAAATAGCGATGAACTCCGCCGATGATGCCGGCTCCGAAACCGACTAGGGGACCCGCCAGCAACCCGGCAACGGTTGGCCCCAGATCGCGGATGCTGGCGATGCCGCCAAGAATCCGGAAACCGCCCAGAGTACCGTATATGGAAAACAATCCAAAAATAAGGATCAGGAGGAGTTTATCCTTCCCCGTCATATTCTTTTCCAGTACGCGTTTGAAAAGCCGGCTGCGGGTCAGAAAATAGGCAATAACAACAATGACCGCAACACTGTTAATGAGCGATAGAAGGGTGTGCATGAATGATTGCATAATCATTTTTCTCCAATTAAAACTCAAACAGGATCGGGAAAACACATTGCTGTTATTTCAACAAGTCCGATTTTCTTTAACTCCTGAAAATTATGGCGGCCATTGGCGCCGGGGTCGGAGCGGCCCTACTGCAAAAACGATAAATCCGCCCCGGTGAAAATCTCTTTATTTTTTAATTTTTCCGACAGTGGAAATGACATGCTGCGCGACTGATCTCTTTGCCGTAAAGTTAAAGTTATAAATTAAGGCCTTTTTTTATTCGCTTTGCATAAACGGCTATTTAAAATTGCCCAGAGCTTCATCCGCCGTATTGAATATTTTAAATAAACGGCTGAAGCCTGATATATCGAATATATTCTGAACGGATTGCTGCAGCGAGCATAAAACTATTTCACCGCCGGAATTTTTCATACTCTTCAGCACGGCCAGGAATACCCGCAGACCGGCGCTGGAAATATATTCATTTTTTTCAAAATTACAGATTAACTTTTTGGCCCCGCCTGTTAACAGATCATTTAAACCGTCTTCCAGTTCTTTGGCATTGTATGCATCCACTCTGGGCAAAATATTGATAATCTTTACATCACCGACATTTTTTACATCCATAAGCACCTCCACCTTGCTTGTTTATATAATTTCATTTTCTCATTATTGTCAGAGTTAAGATGTTTCTTCCGTTTTCCCGCCGATAGCTCACTTCATCCATCAGCTTTTTCATAAGATATATCCCCAGCCCTCCCACCTTCCTCTCTTCAACGCCCAGCGTCACATCAGGGTCAGCTTTGGCCAGCACATCGAAGGGGATACCCTCATCGGAAATTTCCACAATAATTTTATTCTCCGGGCTTAAGCGGCAGGACACTTCAAAATAACCTGCCGCTGCCGGGTAGGCGTATTTAACGATGTTGACCAGAGCTTCTTCCACCGACATTTCCAAAGACATAATCCTGTCGGGCGGCAGTTTCATTGTCGCGGCAAAAGAAGTAGCAAAGCGCATCGCTTCACGAATATTCTCCATCACCGCCGGCAACTTTTTACTGTCCTGATAATTCATCGGCCATCATCCTTCAAGCTTCCGCATCCTTCTTCCAGCTGTTTAATAACGGAAAAGCGGGTTTTCAAACATCTCATTTCGGCGCAATATTCGTCAAGCAATATTATCCTGACGGTTTGATTTTATGATGTTTTTCAGGAAGGCAAAAAAATCCCTTATCGCCCGCCCGTAACGGCATTTTACTGCGGCTGATTTTCCAGCAATTCCCGGTAATACTGTGCTATTTTAAAGAAAGCATAATCCATCACCAGAATTGTCCTGATAATACTGTCAATGGCCTGCTGCTGTTCAACATTTGTGGAAAATACGTCCTGAAATTCGGCAAAAAGCCACATATGACGGCGCATCAGAACCACGGCGTATATGGCTTCATGCACCGGAATACCTTCTTTATATGCATTTTCGGCATAGTCGTAAAAATATTTTTGTGTTTCTTCATAGGTATTGGCGGATATTACCAGGTTGGCCAGCTGCCGGTAAAACTCCTCGGCCAGCACAATAAGTTTTTCCCGCGAAAAACCGTGGTAATGCGGCGTCCGTCTATTTTTCTTTACATCTTTAACCCAGAAATCAGCTATTTCCGACGCATTATTTTTCACCAGATCAACCAGTTTCAGAGAAGCCAGCATGACATCTTTCTCCTTTCTTTGGTTTGGAATCAATTAACCTTTTCATCCGCATCCCGCCCGCTTTTTTCTTTATGGATCAGCGCCTCGTATTCCTTTGTTATCTCATAGGCGGCATAATCAAAGACAAGGATTGTCCGGCTCAGCGTGTCCACCGCCTGTTCCTGATCAATAGCCGTGCTGAATATCGTTTGAAATTCGGCATAAAGCCAGATATGGCGACGCATCAGAGACAGAGCATAAACAGCCTGTTCCATGGGAATGCCCATCAAATAGCTTTCCCGCGCGTAAGTTCTGAAATATTCCAGCGCCTGTTCACTGGGTTTATCATCTGTAAACATCAGGCTGAAATTGTGATAAAAACCGATGCACTTGGCGATTATTTTTTCCCGGTCCAGCTTTTTATAAAATGACGTTTTGATGTTGTTCTGAACATCATCGGCCCATCTTTCAGCCATTTTTTGAGCATGACTTTGCGCCAGCTCAACATAACGGGCAGCAAACCTTTTCATCAACAGCCTCCTTTCCTCTCTGTAATACCGACTGATAAACTGAACACTTCATTCTTTATTAATATAAGTCTTTAAAATACATTTATCAATAACTTTCGGGTCATCAGGAAATTAAAAAAGCGAGAAAGGTTTCAGGAACATGTTTGTAATTCTTGACATAACCTTTTTATTTACCTATATGTTTTCAGAAAAAGAAAGGGCCTTTTAATGAACAAACCACGCATTCTCTTTATGGGCACGCCACAATTTGCTCTTCCGGCGCTTTCCCTGCTGCAGTCCGGCAGCTACCCGGTGATAGCTGTTGTCACGCAGCCGGATCGTCCCCGGGGCCGTGGGCAGAAAACAATTGCCCCGCCCGTCAAAGAGTTCGCGGAAAAATTTCATATCCCTGTTTACCAGCCGGATAAATTGAAAGACAGGGCTTTTCTGGATGAACTGCCGCGCCTGAATCCGGACATGATTGTGGTTGCAGCTTTCGGCCAGATTCTCCCAAAAGCAGTAATTGATTTTCCCCGCCTGGGCTGTCTCAACATCCACCCCTCCCTGCTGCCCCGATACCGAGGCGCCGCACCGCTGAACTGGGCAATTATCCGCGGAGAAAGAAAAACCGGCGTCACCATTATGAGCATGGATGAAGGCATGGATTCCGGAGATATTATTCTGCAAAAAGAAACGCCGCTGGGCGATGAGGAAACTTTCGGACAGCTGCACGATCGTCTTGCCGCGGAAGGAGCTAACCTGCTCATTCACGCAGTTGACGCAGTGGCGGCAGGAAAGGCAACCAGAAAGGCACAGGACGCCGGCCTGGCGACATTTGCCCCGCGTCTGAAGAAAGAAGACGGCAGAATTAACTGGAATGCGGATATTTTTTCCATTGCCAATCTAATCCGCGGCCTCAGTCCCTCTCCCGCTGCATATACTTATCTCGCGGGAAAAACCATGAAGATATTTTCCGCAAAACCACAGCCGGAAAATACCAAAGTTCCTCCGGGAACAATCACCGCAGTTTCTGCCGGCGCAATATCAGTCGCCGCTGTTAATGGTTTTGTAAAAATCAACGAATTGCAGCTGGAAAACAAAAAAAGAATGCCGGCCTCTGATTTCCTGCGCGGTTTTCGCCTGCCGCCGGGCACAACATTAGGCGGGACTTCCTGATGGAAAAAACAACCCGCCTGCTGGCTAAGGAAATTTTAGACACCATCTCGCAAAGTCAGGCTTTTGCCCAGCAACTCCTTGATGAACAACTAACCGCGAATCAGCTTTCCGGTTCGGCGGACGGCCGTCTGCTTACTCATCTTGTTTACGGTACACTGCGCATGCAGGGCCATCTGGACTGGATAATCGGCAGACTTTACCGGGGAGATTATTCTCAACTGGATAACGGAATAAAAAATATTTTAAGACTGGGTCTGTATCAGCTTAAATTCAGCGACCGTCTGCCCGCTTTTGCCGTGGTTGATGAAATGGTCAAGATTGCCAAAATCAAAGATGCCGCAAGGAGCGGTCTTGTCAACGCTATCCTGAGGAATTACCTGCGGCGCGGCCGATCCCTTTCCTTTCCCGAACGGAAAAAAAACGAGGCGGATTATATTGCCGCCCTGCACTCGCATCCGCCGTGGCTTGTCCGGAGATGGCTGGAACAGCTGGGCAGCAAAGAAACTACGGCCATGTGCCAGGCCGACAATGAACTGCCTCCGGTGACGGTAAGAATAAACAGCATTAAAACATCCCGGATGGAGATGGAACGCAGGCTTGGCGCAAGCGGTTTTCAGGTAAAAGCCACACCTTTTTCCCCGGACGGTATTATCGTAGAGAGCGGAGGGATTCCCATTCAAAAAACGGAATTTTTTCAGCAGGGATACCTGCGTCTGCAGGACGAAGGGGCGCAGTTAATTGCCCCCCTTTTAAATCCGCAAGCTGAAGATTCCATTCTGGATGCCTGCTCCGGAACGGGCGGTAAGACGACTCATCTGGCGGCAATTATGAAAAATACCGGACAGATCGTGGCTCTGGATAATAGTCGCGATAAAATAAAACATCTTCAGTTGGAAACGGCGAGATTAGGCATAACGAATGTCGAAGCAATGACGGCCGATCTCAGCGAGACCTTGCCCGTCATTTTGCACAGAAAGTTTGACGGCGTTCTCCTGGATGCCCCCTGTTCCGGGCTGGGTACACTGCGGCGCAATCCGGAAATTAAATGG
>JAKLDS010000097.1 GCA_022703375.1 Deltaproteobacteria bacterium
AGTCCGTTAGCGGCAGCGGCAAAATCACCATAACAACAGAAAATATTTATCTTGATAAGCCGGTGAGCGGTTATGAAGAAATGAAAGCTGGAGAATATGTATTGTTAAAAGTAACCGACACCGGCAAGGGCATTGCCGCTAAAGACATCAGTAAAATTTTTGAGCCCTTTTACACAAAAAAAGTTATGGGCAGAAGCGGCACCGGTCTGGGGTTGGCGGTTGTCTGGGGAACAGTGAAAGATCACAACGGTTATATTGATGTGCAAAGCAGGGAAAACCAGGGAAGCACATTTTCAATATATCTGCCGGCAACCAGGGAAAGTGAAGCCGGGGATAAGCAGCGTATTTCTTCGGAGACTTACAGGGGAAAAGGAGAAGCAATTCTCATCGTTGACGATGTTCAGGAACAACGAGAACTGGCAACGCAGATGCTGCAAAAACTTG
Organism: Deltaproteobacteria bacterium; assembly: GCA_022703375.1. Classification (GTDB taxonomy): domain Bacteria; phylum Desulfobacterota; class Syntrophia; order Syntrophales; family Smithellaceae; genus JAKLDS01. The sequence continues at coordinate 445 of JAKLDS010000097.1, forward strand.
GCTACCGGACGCATTCATTATCCAGCGGCGAAGAGGCCGTGGAATATATGAGCAATCATGATGTTGCTTTGGTTGTGCTGGATATGATTATGGAACCGGGCATTGACGGCCTGGAAACATATCAACAGATTTGCGCTGTCAAGGCCAGGCAGAAAGCAATCATTGTCAGCGGTTTTTCTGAAAGCGAAAGGGTACGCGAAGCGCAGAAACTGGGAGCCGGTGTTTACGTCCGCAAGCCTTACATCATGGAAAAAATCGGCCTGGCCATCAGGCAGGAACTGGACAAAAATTAGTCGCCAATTTTCATCTTGTTCCGCACTGCACTCATTTTTTCTTCGGTAATTTCTTCATATTCACCGGCTATCCAGCGTTTTTCCACATCCCAGTATTCAGGGCTCTTCTTTTCATTGACTACGGAATTGGCAGCCATGGTAATAAGCAGCGCCTGAGCTTTCTGCGTTTTAATCAGGTCACGAGGCAGCGCCGCCCAGTCAATCACTCTGTCCAGTCGCTTACCGGTGATATCCTTTTCCATCGGCTCATAATACATTCTGTCGGAACGCTCGTATGTTCTTCTTGTTTTCCCGTCATATTTGTCAATGACATTTATTGTTTCCGCGGAACGGTAAACAACAGCAAACAGCGTGTAGCCTTTAGAATTGGCGGTATCAATGCTTGTTAAAATATATTTGCCGGAATCGGCAATGCCATAGCGATGCAGCACTTTCTGGAAATATTCCGAAGCGTGTTTCATCCTCTGAAACACTTCACCCGTATCGCCGCTTTCCGGCACCGCGCTGATTCTTTTGCCGTAGGCTGATTCATAAGTGTCATCCAGCGTAATTTTGGCATTGGCGTCTATCATGCCCTTATTGATTGTCTGCACATCGGTGTTCAGATAATAAGGAATCGAAGCTATTCCTTCCAGCAGCCCCGCGGCAATTTGCAGAGGCGATAATACCAGTTGAGCAATGCCCAGCATCGCCCGGCCTAAACCTGTTTTCGGCTTTCCCTCGTTGCCGGCGGCACAGGCAACAAACAGCAGGCAGATGAATAAAATTATTAATTTTCGTTTCATGGTCGGGATTCTCCTTTATTGGCCTTTTTCATTTCCAGATACTGATTCATCTGCGGCGGATCAAGCTCTATCCAGTCCACCTTCCTGAGAAGCTCCCATTCTTCTTTCGTGTAACCGGTTTCCTTGCTATACACAAAGACACCCACAAATTTTGCGCCGCGTTCTTTCTTCCAGAAATCAACAATTTCCGGATTTTTAAAGAAGATATCATCCTGAATCAGGACAAAATCGTGATTGAATTTTTCTTTGCCCCAGAAACCCATAAAATAAGTCAGCTCGCTCAGAGTCGTTAAATCCAGCGATGTGTATTTATAATCAAGATGCTTCAGGGCAAAATGATCATTAAAGACTAAACCTCCCACCAGGCATTCGGGACAGGCTTCTTTAATGGCAAAGGCATTGCTTTTATAAAAAGATGAGGCGAAAACGTGTTTCTGAAAATCATACTGCTGAATCAATTTGCCTACCCATTTGCCGAATTCTTCCGCATTTTTTCCTTCGTCTTTCATATCCAGCGAAACATTCGGCTTTACTCCCCGCTCTTTGCTTTCCTTGATCAGTTCAAACAAATCAATGACCGTCATGAACGGTTCGGGCGGAAGTTTGGGATTGGCCTGATTTTTGGGAATAGCTGCGACATCGTTATATTTAACGCTGAACGCGCCATCCAGTCCGGTAGCCCGCTTCATCTGATAATCGTGCGATACAAGTCCGACACGTTTCCCGTCTTTATCAACAAAATCGAGAATATCAACCTCGATGTGAGGATTGACCGAGTTGAGGGCTTTGAGAACAGCCGCCCGCGAATTTTCCTGTGCCGCAGAAACATCGCCCCGATGCCAGCCGGCCGCGGGAAATTCGAAAGCAAAAACAGTGGCGCTGAAAAGCAATATCAGCGCGGTTGAAATAAATGAAAATATCTTCAGCGACATTTTCCGGTAATTTCTTTCCATTGTTTGCTTCTCCCCCCTGATATTTAATTTGCTGTTTCAGGATACATAAGACAAGTTTCGTTTCAGGTCAAATGAAAAATAAGCCTCGCCTTTAAATCATTTCAAAAAAATCTCGCGGAACGTTGCCGGAAATGGCGAAAGGTTAACTGACCTTTTTCGACAGCGAAAAAAAAAGATGAAGTTAATTTTGCAGTGTGCGGAAACAGAAATAAATGATTATCCCCGGCAGGGAAAATGCGGAAATGTTTAAAAAATGGTCGGGGCGAGTGGATTTGAACCACCGGCCCTCTGAACCCCATTCAGATACGCTACCAGGCTGCGCCACGCCCCGACTCGTTGGAAATTGGGAAAGTCAATACCATCATAGTTTAGCCCTGTCAAGCGGGAATCAAGTAAAATAAAAGTTGAACATAGCCTTGCAATAAAGTATTATAGGTTCATGAATTTAAAATTAAACCATTTTTGCCTTTTGCTGATTTTCAGCGTTTTTATTATTGTTCTTGCCGCAGGTTCCGCCGGTGCTGATATTTACAAGTATGTGGATAAGGACGGCGTCCTGCACCTGACTAATGTGCCCACTGCATCCAATGTCAAATATACCCTTGTCCTGAAAGAAAAACGCGTTATTTTTCTCTCCGGGCTGGACATTAAAAAATACGATGAAATGATTACCAGAGCGGCGGCAAAATACAATATGGATGCGGCATTGATAAAGGCGGTGATAAAAGCGGAATCCAATTTTAACCATCAGGCCGTCTCCCCTGTAGGCGCTCAGGGTTTGATGCAGTTGATGCCGGCCACGGCCAACGCCATGCAGGTGGAAGATGCCTTTCATCCGGAGAAAAATATTGAAGGCGGAGTACGCTATCTCAGTTACCTGATTCGTGTTTATCGCGGCAATCTGTCATTGGCTCTGGCAGCGTATAACGCCGGCGAAGGCGCTGTCAGCAAATATAACAACCGGATTCCTCCCTTCAGGGAAACTCAAAATTATGTCCGCCGGGTACTGAGCTACTATAACAAATACAACAAATAACGACCTCGTAAAAAGTCCCCGGCATACGCCGGGCAGGCATATGCGGAGTTTATCCGGCGTATGCCGGATGCGCTGCATTCCTCGCCGGCCTTCGCCTGGGCAGGTTTATTTCGGCCCTTCGGCGGGCTCAGGACAGGCTGGGATGCTAATTACTTGTCATGGTGAGCTATGTCACAGTGAGCTATGTCACAGTGAGCTTGTCGAACTGCGAACCATGCGCGCCTTGCCTCTGGATCTTTCTACAAGGTCGTGAATATTCAAGCTGGATATCAACTTTCAACACAAAGGTATTTTCTTAATTTTTCCAGTTTTTTCTCTTTAATGCCCTTTATTTGCATTAAGTCTTCCAATTTCTTGAATCTGCCTTTTTTTTCCCGCAGATTTATTATCTGATTCGCAGTAATTTCGCCAATGCCAGTAATCAAAAGCAAGTCATCCCTCCCGGCCTCATTGATATCAACGGGAATATTCAGCGCCAGCCTGGTTGCCGCGGACATTTTTCCGGATGTGATTTGATAATTACCCGGACTGCCCTTAATTACCAAATGCATGGCATTTTTCAGCGGAATGTCTGACGTATTTATATTCCTGATATCCGTCAATGAAAGAAATTCAGACAGGGACATTGTCGGCGGCGTGAAATAAATCCCCTGATTGACGCCGTTGACAATCAACTCGACGGCGGAATTATCATAATTTTGATTGATCAGCGGCGGCAAAAAAAACTGAGAATAGCGCCCGGTAAAGAAAACAATAAAGGGGATAATTGCCATAAACAGCGAAACGGCAATTAATCCCCTTGTCTGACGACTTTGCAAAGAATCCATCGGCTTTACAGTCATACCCTTTTCCGGAGCTCAGCAATCAACAAATACGTTTCTTTCCGGACAAAAACGGTATTATTTATTTTCCTTTTCCAATCCAAAGGCATCATGCAGAACCATCACCGCCAGTTCCGTATATTTGCGCTGAATGATGCAGGATATTTTAATCTCTGACGTACTGATCATCATGATGTTGATACCTTCACCGGCCAGTGTGGAGAACATCTTGGCGGCGACACCGGAATGGCTGGCCATACCGACTCCGATAATGGAAACTTTCGCGACCTGATCATCAACTTCTACACCTTTAGCTTCTATGGTCTTCGCCGTATCGGCAACTATTTTCTGCGCTTCCTTTAAATCTTTCTTGGCAACAGTAAAAGTCAAATCCGTATGGCCTTCCAGGCTGACATTCTGAATAATCATATCAACACTGATGTTATGCTCCGATAACGGGGTGAATAAACTGGCCGCTACACCCGGCTTATCCGGCACATGAATTACGGTAATTTTCGCCTGATCCCG
>JAKLDS010000098.1 GCA_022703375.1 Deltaproteobacteria bacterium
GATTACATCGAGTTATTTTACAATCGTAAACGCAGGCATTCTGCGTTAAACTACAGAAGTCCCATGGCATTTGAAAACGCCGGGATTGTCCCTTAACCAAAGTGTCCGTTTTTCTGGGGGAAGATCACTGTTAACTTATTAACTTCAGACGACTTCAGGTTAGGCTAACTCCCTTGGCTTCGGCAATCTGCCTGCCCCGAGTAACAGATTTACTAATAATGGCCGGTATGGATAGATTTAGCTTGCGTCCCAAACTTGCCATCGTTACCCCTAATTCCTACTATGTTCTAAGACAAGTTCTATGACGGTGATTCGATAGAATTTATCTCAATGTTTGTCAAGTAATAAGTTAATAAGTTAACAGCGTCCCCCACCTTCCTCTTTGAACTGGAATTCACCCCTCTGCTGCTTTATTTTTCTTCACAAGCCGGCTCAAAAGCAAAGCCGAGAAGGCGCAGCTGACAACGCCGATTGCAAAGGCGGCTCTGTTCCCGGCAACAGGGTCGACAAATTCCGAATAAGCCGTTTCAAACAGAGCCACTCCCAGAGCCATGCAGATATTCATGGCGGTGTTGAAAATGGCCGATACGCTTCCCCGGTGTTCCGGCGTCGTAAAATCCATGATGAAGTGATTGATGGGGGAAAAAATAAATCCGTAGGAGACAGCCAGCAGCACAAGATATAATACCGTCGGCCAGACCAGGCCGCAGTTCAGAGTAAATACAAATATCAGGGCTGTCATGGCCGCCAGAATCATCGCCCGGCCGACAATCGTGCCTGCCGGTATTCTATCCGATAATTTCCCCGCGTAAAAAGCAATCGGGATATAAACCAGAGAAAAAATCGTTAATAAAAATCCTATCTGATCGGGGCTGAATCCCAGATTGGTTAAATAAAAGGGAATAATGAAATTACCCCCGAATAAAAGGAACATCCCCGTAATCATCGCCACAATCGCCAGCGCAAAAGAGCGATTATGCAATAGTTTGACATCCAGGAGCGGATCGGCGCATCTTTTTTCCCAGAAATAAAAGGCGGCAAAGCTGACAACCGAACCTCCGGCGCAGGCAAAAATAACAAAAGATGTCCAGCCATGCTCGGCTCCCCTGTTTAGCGAGTAAATTAGCAGAAAGAGAGCGACTGCGGATATCAGCGCTCCGGCTACATCAAATCCTCTGCCTGCCACATGCTTTGCCTCTTCCGTTCCGGGAATGACAAACCAGGAATAAATCATCGCCAGTATTCCCAGCGGCACATTTATCAGGAATATCCACGGCCAGCTGAAATAGTGGACAATAATACCGCCCGCTACCGGTCCGCAAAGCACGCCCAGAGCCGCCGCAGTCGTGATAATTCCCAGCGCCCAACCCACCTTTTCCTTGGGCAGAAAATACATCACCGCCACGAAAGCGCTCACCAGCATCAGAGAGCCGCCCAACCCCTGCAAGCAGCGAAAAAAAAGTAAAAACCAGAAATCCGGCGCAATCCCGCAAAGCAGAGAACCAGCGGTAAAAACGCCGATGCCGGCAATAAACATATTTTTCAATCGGAAGCGTTCGACAAATTTTCCGAAAATCATGACGGCCGAAACCTGGGAAAGGATATACGAAAGGGCAATCCACGAACCTTCACTGACGGTTATTCCAAAGGTTTTGACAAAATTAGGCATGGCGACATTGACAATAAAACCGTCAAAACGCACAAAAAAAACACTCAGGGAAAAAGCAACGACAACAGACAAATAATTTGTCATAATTTATCCAGACCGGCGCCGGTTACAAGCCTTGCATAACTCCCGCGGCCGCAAAAGCAGATAAATTTTTGCCGCCCGGCAGGCTAGAAGGAGGGCAGGTTCTGCTGCAGGCAAACCAGATGACCGCGCATGCCGGTTTTCAGTTTGGCGTATGTTTTGCGGTCCTTCTGCGCCAGGAATTTCGCCAGCTCCAGCGCTTTGGGGAAAAGTTCCGTTTCCGGATATATGGCGGAAACTATTTTCATTTTCAGCGCCTCTTCGCCGCCGACCCTTTTACCCGTGAGAACCAGCTCTGTAACCGCATGTTGATCCGGCAACAGCTTGACTATCTGCTGCATCACCGGCGAAAAAGGTATTTTTATATCAACTTCCGGATAGCAGAAGAAACCGCGATCGGCGCGCATCAGGCGGAAATCCAGGGACGCTGCCAGTATGGCTGCTCCGGCATAGGTATGGCCGGTCAGACAGCCCACTGTCGGCATATTGAGCAGCGCAAGGCGCAGATAAAGATTGTCCAGCAGAAAAGCAAACTGGGGAAAATAGTTTAATGGTTTTTTAATTATCCATTCGAGATCGATTCCGTTGGACCAGAATTTCGGATCGGAGCTGGTGATGATGAGAGCGGTATTGCCGGGGGCTGCTTCCAGTTCGTCGAGAATCGAGTTGTATTCCGCAATGACCTCTTCATTGAAAGTATTGGCCTTTGCTCCGTTGGTCAGGGTTAGAACATAGACGTCGCCGTTTTTCTGCAAATCCATTGTCGCCATATCTCAGCTCCTATTTTTCGTAGCGTTTTTTCACTTCCGAAAGAATTGTAAAGTGTTTTCTTTCCTCGTCTATGATTTGATCCAGTGTTGCATGCTGCGCGGCGGACACAAATCTTTTAATTTCATGATAATAAAGGATGGAATCAAGTTCGCGTTTAATGGCGAAATCAAGCGCCCCTACCGTGTCCTTGATTTTGGCCAGCTCTTTGTCCATTACTTCCTTGGTGAAGATTATATTATTGTCCACATAGTCACGCAGGTAGGCGCTGTATTCTCCTTCGTAACCTTCCGGCGGATTGGCCTTTTCCATCTGCGCGAAAAGCCCTTCAAATATCTTTTTATGTTTTCCTTCTTCCACCGCCAGGTGCGCAAATAATTTTTTCGCTTCTTCCTGTTTGGCAATCTGTTCGGCAAACCGGTAAAAGTTGGCGCCGTTCTCTTCTATTCTGATGGCAATTTCCACGATATCACTTGCTTCAAAAACGCGCATATTAAAATCCTCCTCATTATTAATGACGACCTCGTAAAAAGGCCGGATGCTTTGTTGCGCTTCATACCTCCCCGGCCTTCGCCGGGGCAGGCTATTGCGGCGTACCCTCGGTACGCTTCATTCCTCGGTATTCGCGCGCTTTGCCTGCAACCTTTTTACGAGGCCGTCTAAAATTTTTAATTTAATGACTTTTTACGAATCTATTATTAATGATTCAACCCGCTGCGAATTACTAATTTTGCTTCGCCGTAAATATATATCTTATACAATCATTTTGCTCAAGGCAAAATATTTCATTTTTCGCCGGCTTTTCCTCACGGTGTTTTGTTTCTTACTTTTACTGTTACCCGCACGACAGGAGTTGTTCTTTCCGGAAAAGAAACTCCGGCAGGTATTACTATCCCGGCATCCAGCTCGGTTGTTTTCGTTATTGCCTGCAGATCAACCGGCTCTGTTTCAATTTTAATCTGGTCCGGAGACATGCGGGAATCCATTAACAGGCTGATACTGGATGGATTAACGCTGATTCTCTGCAGAACAAGCTCCCGGGACAGGGAGTTGCGTGTTACAGCGTGAATCGGAAAAGAATGGGTAATAAAGCGGGAGGCGAATATCCTGATTTTTGCCGGCGCTATCTCGCTTACCGTTAAATTGGAAGGAGCATTAACCATTTCCCGGGTAAGGATAAATTCACGCTTCTTGTCGGCAACAGCCGACAAATCCAGCGACAGTTTCAGCGTGCGCTCATTTAATAACCGGAAAGCCTGCGTCGGGCCCTTCAGAATGACTTTGGCTTCCGTTATTTGCGGTTCATCAATCCTCCAGCGGGAGGGAATGTTCTTGTATTCAATGGGAACGATGAAGTCGCGGCGTATTTCGTCGCGCTGATAGCCGAAAGCAACCCATAAAATAAAGGCCAGTGCAATGGCGATAATTTTTTCCCGCTTATTTTCCTTCAGCCATTTGACCAGCGGCGATGAAGGGGCAACGGGAGGAGCATGCTGGAGGTAAAATTTATCCAGCGCCTGCCGCAGCGCAGCAACATTATTAATCGGTATCAGATCTCCATCATGGGCCAAAGAAATAGTTCCTCTTTCCTCGGAAACAACAATGCAGAGAGCTTCGGAGCGTTCGGCAAGGCCGAGAGCGGCGGTATGACGCAATCCGATATTGCCGTATTCCGATGTATTGAGAGAAAGCGGCAGATGGCAGCCGAACATTGTTATCCGGTTATCCCTGATAATCACCGCCCCGTCGTGTCCTATGGAATGGGGATCGAAAATACTTTCCAGCAGGGGCTCACTGATTATGCCGTTGAGGCTCGTCCCGCCGTTGATATGCCGCTCCAGGGGATCTTCCCCGGCCAGCACAATCAGAGCGCCGATGCGTTTCTTAGCCAGGTTAGCCGTAGTCTGGACGATTATTTCCGCTGTTTCGTCCAGTGCGGAAGCCGGCCGCGCTTTTTTCCTGATATTGCCCAG
>JAKLDS010000099.1 GCA_022703375.1 Deltaproteobacteria bacterium
TATATTTGTAAGTCGAATTATCCAATCTCGATATATCGAGATTGGAAATTAATGAAACTCAAGTTTCAGAAGCGTAGCAAACTGAAACTTGTAAGTTGAATTATCCCGCTGCAGGCGGAGGATATCGCAGATATCCTTGATATCCCCGAGGCGGAGCCGAGCGGGATAAATGTGGGTCTAATACGTTCTATGCAGAGTTCCCCGTGGCTTGCCACGGGGAGTTTCACCGCATTGCGGGATAATTTGGGATTCGTTAAAATATAAAGGATGTATCAAAATGTCAAAAATACCGGATAAACCACAGGATATTTTTGTTGACTTGACCGGGGACTATAAAAAAGTATTCGGCAAGGATTTGGTTTCTCTGATTATTTACGGGAGTGCCGCCGGCGGTTATTATGTCAAGGGCAAGTCGGATATTAACCTGATGGTCGTCCTGACACCGGAAGGCGCTGACAGGCTGGATGAGGCTCTGGATATTGTCAAATACTGGAATAAACGTCGGGTGGCCGTTCCATGGGTGATGACCAGGTCATTCATCGATAATTCTCTCGATTGTTATCCGATAGAATTTCTAAATTTGAAAAATAATCACATTCTGGTTCACGGGGAAGATGTTCTGTTACCATTGCAGCTCAAGCCGGAAGACTTGCGTCTGCAAGTAGAGAAGGAGCTTAAAGGCAAACTGCTTCTCCTGCGGCAGGGCTATCTGGAAACAGAAGGAAGTTCGCGGCAGATCCGGCAACTGATCATCCGGTCGTTGACAGCGTTTATTTCCATCTTCAATGCCCTAATTTATTTAAAGCAAGGTAATGTTCCGCGCAGAAGGCGCGACACCATCAGAGAAACGGCCAAGCTATTGACGTTCGATGCTGATGTGTTTTTAACATGTGTTGATATCAAAGAGGGCGTGGATAAACTTTCCGGAGAGGAAATCGCAGGTGTTTTCAAAAAATATCTGCGCGAGGTGGAAAATATTTGTAACATCGTAGATGCTTTATGAATTAATATAAAAAAATCAGGAGGTAAAAAATGGATTCCAAGAAGAAAACTTTAATCGTTGTTTTGGCCGTAATTGTTCTGATAGCAATCAGCGCTTATTCTTTTTTCGCCGGCAATTACAACAAATTTGTCCGATTGGATCAGGCGGTAAAAAGTTCATGGGCGCAGGTGGAGAATCAGTTGCAGCGACGCTTTGATTTGATTCCCAATCTGGTGGAAACCGTCAAGGGTTACGCCAAACACGAAAAAGATGTTCTGACCGAAGTCACCAACGCCCGTTCCAAAGTGGGCGGTGCCGGAACCGTTCCCGATAAAATCGCGGCCAATAATGAACTCTCCGGCGCCTTGAGCAGATTGCTGCTGGTTGTAGAGCGATATCCTGATCTGAAGGCTAATCAGAATTTCCTGCACCTGCAGGACGAACTGGCCGGTACGGAAAACAGAATAGCCGTGGAGAGGATGAGATACAACGAAGCGGTGAAAATCTATAATCAGGCGATCAAATCATTTCCGGCCAATCTTATTGCGGGCATGTTTGGTTTTAAAGAAGGTGCTTTCTTTGACGCGCCTAAGGAAGCCAAAACAGCTCCCAAGGTTCAGTTCTAGCTTGATGATTTCCCCGTAGCTTTATGCTACGGGGTTTCCTTAAAATTCCTTCTCCCCTCGGCGGGTGAAGGTTAGGATGAGGGGGGAAAATAACATTCACCTCCGTTGGTATCAGTTGGTAGGTTTTAAAACCAGCTTGTATTCGTCATTACTGATTGTCAGGACATCAACAGAGTATTTTTTAGATTCCGCCAAACGTGTAACATTTTCTCTGGCCACATTGCTGTCTACCAGAACAATAATTTCATCTGATGGATTCTTTTCCATCGCCTGTTTTGTTTTGGCAACAGGTATCGGACAACTTAATCCTCTTGCATCAACTTCAATCATAAATTCCATCCTTTTTTAAATTTCATAAAGCCATCAATTACTATTTTGATTTTTCAATCATGGTGAAACCGACAATCAGGCAGAAAACAATTCCGAAAATGACCGCGATCGGCCCGAAAGCGGCAACGCCCTTGGGAGAACTGGCCATGGCAAAATTATGCGAAACAGCCGCTCCCGTGACCATACCCAATACAAAAACGCCCGCATCGGCATCGCCTTCGCCGGAAAGAAAAAGCTGTCTGCCGGGACAACCACCGGCCAGGGCAAACGCCAAACCTGCCAGAGACATTCCCAAAAAGTTCCACAAATGATTCGTATGGGCAATCGGCTGGCCTTCAAATCCGGGCTTGAATTGTCCAAGGATGACATTTACGGCAAAAGCGAAAACCACCAATGCCATCACGCCGCCGAGTAAATGAAAGTCTCTGGTCAGCATGACATCCCGGATGGCTCCCATCGTGCAGAAACGGCTACGCTGCGCGAGAGCGCCGATGATCAGGCCTGCCGCAATACTGATCAAAAGCGGCGCGTGCATGGAACCGGGACCTTTGGCGCTGAAGAATATCGGTCCACCCGGAGCGAAAGATACCTGAAAGGTCAATAAAAACAGAAGTCCCAGCATCAAAGCGGGCATAATCCAGCCGCTGCCCATTGCCTGTGCATGGGAACGTCCAAGATTGAAACCTTTTTTCAAAAATAAAATGCCGATAAAAATTCCCGAGGTTAATCCCAATAAGCCCAGAATGGCGTTGCCATCGCCACCAGCCAGACGAAGCAGCGCACGCCAGGGACAGCCCAGAAAAACAAGAGCGCCGATCATGGCAAATAATCCAAGAAAAAATCGGATTAACGGAGATGAACCGCCGCGCGGTCTGAACTCGCCGGCAAAAGCCGCCATAAGAAATGCGCCCAGAACAAAGCCTATGATTTCCGGCCTCAGATATTGCACAACATCCGCCCGGTGTAGCCCCAATGCTCCCGCAATGTCCCGTTCAAAACAGGCTACGCAAATGCCCATATTCGGCGGATTGCCGAAGTACTGCAACAGGGCGGCAAAGACGCCGATGATCGCGCCGACAATGATAATTCCCGCGCGCGAGAAAAAAATGTTTTTCATTAAAAACCCCCTTTTAAAAATTTTGTCAGTTTCTAACAGCCGGGAATTGTAAAAGCAAATTCATAAAAGCAATATTTGACCGGTATTTATTCTGTTTGGTTATAGGGGATTCTATTTGTGTTTATTATGATTTCATAAGAATTGCTTGACAATTACTAAAAAAATGGATAGGAGCTTAACCGGAACGATTCCGGATAATTTATGTTGACGAAAGAATTCATCATTCAAAAGCTTCAAGAAAAGGGCTTGAGAATTACGAGTCAAAGATTGGCTGTTATTGATGTGTTGGTCGGAAAGGGGCACCTTCATCCGGGAGCACGTTTTATTTTCAAAGAAGCAAAAAAGAAATGTCCGGGCCTCAGCCTTTCCTCCGTTTACGCAAATATTAATGAACTGTCCCGGTATGGAATTATCAAATCACTGGAGTTTGACGGAAAGGAAAACCGCTGTGAGGGAAATCTGGAAGAACACGTCAATCTGATCTGCGAACACTGCGGGAAGATTACTGATTTTAAAATCCCTGTTTCGTTGAATCAGAGGGAAGTTGCCAAAAAAACAGGATTTATGATCACCAATAACAGGCTGGAATATTACGGATACTGCGGAGAATGTACGAAAAGGAAAGAATGATTCATGCCCGATCACAAATCGTGCAGCAAGCTTTTGTGAACGGGCTTTTGAGTTTTAAATTTTTTTGTTTTTAAATCTGGAATGATTCCGGATAAGGAGAAACAAGAAAAAGAAATGAAAGAAAACAAGAAACAGCGATCAATTAAAATAAAAACGAACATAATTTAACCAAATTAAAATGAAAGGAGGAAAAAACATGAATGAAGACAGCAAGTGCCCGGTAACGGGCGGGACAAACAGACAATTCACAGCTAGAGGCATGTCGAACCGGGACTGGTGGCCGAATCAACTGAAACTGAATATTCTCCACCAGCATTCCTCCAAGTCCAATCCGATGGACAAGGGTTTCAACTATCGCAAGGAATTCAATAAGCTTGATTTCGCGGCCATTAAGAAGGATCTCCGTGAGCTGATGACGAATTCGCAGGACTGGTGGCCAGCCGACTGGGGTCATTACGGTGGCCTGATGATCCGCATGGCCTGGCACAGCGCCGGCACCTACCGCTCCGGCGACGGCCGTGGCGGTGGCGGCACCGGCAACCAGCGCTTTGCGCCTCTCAACAGTTGGCCGGACAACGTCAACCTTGACAAGGCGCGTCGCCTGCTCTGGCCGATCAAGCAGAAGTACGGTAAAAGAATTTCCTGGGCCGATCTGATGATTCTGGCCGGCAACGTCGCCCTGGAGTCCATGGGCTTCAAGACCTTCGGCTTCGGCGGCGGTCGTGATGATATCTGGGAACCGGAAGAGGATATTTACTGGGGCTCTGAAGAGGAATGGCTGGCTACAAGCGATAAACCGAAAAG